>JBIIQL010000198.1:0-6503 GCA_044342095.1 Pirellulales bacterium | reverse complement strand
CTTCCTCCGCGAGCTCCCCTGGTGAGCAGCCTGTCGGAGGCAGCATGGGGGTCACGACGCGGGCGGATTCGAGGCCAGGAGCACGCATGAGCGATCGGTCGCAACCGTCCCAACCATCCCCCCCGCCCCTGCCGCCCAGCATCCACCAGCGGCAGTGGCTCGTCGACGGGACACTGCGGCGCTGGGACGGGCCGGTGCGCGAGGTCGTCTCGCCGGTGCTCACCGGCGGTGTGCCGACGCCGCTCGGCTCCTTCCCGCTTCTCGGTGAGCCCGAGGCTCAGGAGGCCCTTGAGGCTGCAGCGGCTGCCTGGGGAAAGGGGCGCGGGGTCTGGCCGACGATGACCGTGGCGGCACGGATCGGCTGCGTGGAGCGATTTCTCAGCCTCATGGTCGCCGTCCGCGAGCGGGTCGTCGAAACGCTCGTCTGGGAGATCGGCAAGAGCCGCCCCGACAGCGAGAAGGAGTTTGACCGCACCGTCGCCTATGTCCGCGACACCCTTGCGGCTGTCAAGGAGCTCGACCGGGCCAGTTCGCGCTTCCAGCAGGTGGAGGGGATCGTGGCCCAGGTGCGCCGCGCCCCCTTGGGGGTCACGCTCTGCATGGGCCCGTACAACTATCCGCTCAACGAGACCTTCACGACGCTCATTCCCGCGCTCGTCATGGGGAATCCGGTGATCGTCAAACCGGCGAAGTACGGCGTCCTCCTTCTCGAGCCGCTCCTCGCCCCCTTTGCCGAGGCCTTTCCGGCTGGCGTCGTCAACACGATCTACGGCCAGGGAAAGACGGTCGTGAGCCCTCTGATCGCCTCGGGGAATATCGACGTCCTCGCGTTCATCGGCACGAGCCGAGCCGCCGATACGATCCGCCGCGATCATCCCAAGCCCCACCGGATGCGTTGCGTGCTGGGCCTGGAGGCGAAGAACGTCGCCATCGTCACCCCGTCGGCCGATCTCGATGCGGCCGTCCGCGAGTGCCTCGCCGGGAGCCTCGCCTTCAACGGCCAACGCTGCACGGCCCTCAAGCTCCTCGCCGTCGCCCGGTCGGTGTTCGCCCCGTTCACCGCGGCGCTTTCCGCCGCTGTCGACCGGCTCGTCGTCGGGTCCCCTTGGACCACGGGTGTCGGCGTCACGCCGCTGCCGGAGCCCGATGCCCCGGAGCGGATGGCCGCGCTCGTCGCTGATGCGGTGGCGAAGGGGGCGCGGGTCCTCAACACCCGCGCCGGGAGGATCGATGCCACCACCTTCTTCCCGGCGGTCGTCGGGCCGGTCGCGCCGGGGATGCGGCTGTGGCACGAGGAGCAGTTCGGGCCGGTCGTGCCGATCGCCATCTGGGACGACATCGAGGAGCCGCTCCAGTGGGTCCGTGATGCCGATCATGGCCAGCAGGCCTCGATCTTCTCGCGCGATTCCGACGAGGTGGCGGTGCTCATCGACGGCCTGGCGAACCAGGTCTGCCGGGTGAATCTCAACAGCCAGTGCCAGCGTGGGCCGGACGTCTTCCCGTTCACCGGGCGGAAGGATAGCGCCGAGGGGACGCTCTCGGTGAGCGATGCCCTGCGGGCATTTTCGATCCGGAGCATGGCGGCGGCGAAGGACACGCCGGAAAACCGGGCGATTCTCGGCGACATCGTCCTCTCCCACTGCTCGTCGTTCCTCTCCACCGACTGGCTGTTTTGAAGCCGATCCGAGTGTTCTGACGCCGATTCGGCGGCCCGAAGCCCCCCCGCGCTCCCTCTCCGGCACCCAAATCGGGCTGTCTGGCGGTTACGAAAACGCTCGTCCTGCGGTGTTCTTGATGTGGGACGCCGCTTCGAGATCGGCTCCATCCGCCGGCTGGTCGCTCCGTGAAGGCGGTCTAGAGTTTCCTTGCATCCCAGGGCCGCCCGCTTCGTCGGGCGGGCAGTGCGATGACACTTGCCGAACTTTTTCCGGTCCTCCAGATGGCGATCGCTCCGGCGACGCTCGTGTCGGGAGTCGGCCTGCTGCTCTTGTGCATGTCGCAGCGGTTTGCCACGGTCGTCGATCGGGCCCGGAGCATCGCGCTTTCAGTTTCGACCCTTTCGGGCTCCGGCCGCGCCGATGCCCGCCGGCAACTCTACGTGCTTTCCCAGCGGGCCCGGTTCCTCCGGGCGAGTGTCGGTACGGCGGCGGGGAGCGTGTCGCTCGCCGTGCTTCTCATGGTCGTGCTCGTGACCGGTTCGGTCGCGAAAGTCGACGTCGCTGCGGCGGCGATCGGCCTCCTCATCGCTTGCCTCCTCACCCTCCTCCTCTCCCTTGGCCTTTTCCTCCTCGACGTCAATCTTTCCCTCAACGCGCTCTGGATCGAGCTTCCCAGTGGCTTCGCCCTCCCCGAGGAGCGGGCCATGATCCGCCCCCGCCGCCGCCCGACCCGTCTCCCGCTCAACGTCTGACCCTCTCCGGGGCCTCGTCGTCAGGATCGGCGGCTGAATCCTTGCAGGCCGGACGGATCTTCCGGAGGATACGGCGGGGCGTCGTCGCGCGGTGACGACGCCGGTCGTGTCGGCCTGCTGAGGCCGAATCTTCCGGGAGCTGTTCGCGTGACGTTTTCTGGCACTCATCGTCTTTTCCTCGCGTTCCTCGGAATCCTCTCCGGTGGCCTCCTGAGCCTGGCCGCCGAGCCTTCCGAGCGGACCACCGCTGAGAAGATCTACGTCGGCGGCTCGATCCTCACGGTGGACGACTCCCAGCCCCGCGCCGAGGCGGTTGCGGTGGCCAAGGGGCGGATCGTGGCCGTGGGCGGCCGGGCCGAGGTCTTCGCCTGCCGCGGTGAGCAGACGGAAGTCGTCGACCTCACCGGCCGCACGCTCGTGCCCGGGTTCATCGATGGCCACAGCCACTTCTTCTCGCTCATCGACGTGCAGACCCAGGCTCTTTGCGCCTCACCGCCGGCTGGCCCCTGCCGGAGCGTGGCCGACGTGATCGCGGCCCTCGAGCGTATCAAGGAGCGCCGCAAGATCGGCCCGGGGGAGTTCGTGATGGGATTCGGGTGCGACCCCGATCTCCTCGCGGAGAAGCGTTTCCCGACGAAGGCCGAACTCGACCGGGCGTTCCCCGACAATCCAGTCTTCATCGTCCACGTCTCGGGGCATGGGGCGAAGCTCAATTCGAAGGCACTCGCGGCCTATGACGTGACTGCCGCCACGCCCACGCCCGTCGGCGGCGTCATCGGCCGCGAGCCTGGTTCACAAGAGCCCGACGGCCTCCTCTTCGAGACGGCCTTCATGCCGATCTTCGCCAAGCTCCCCTCCCCCGGTGACGACGAGCTTCTGGCGATCCTCGAGTCGGGCCAGGATCTCTACCTCCGTGCCGGGATCACGACGGCTCAGGAGGGAGCGACGATGAAGCACCAACTCGATCTCCTCCGCGTCTTCGCCGACCGCGGCGGCCTGAAGCTCGATCTCGTCGCGCTCCCCTTCATCACCGAGATCGACGCGGTGTTCGCCGGGAAGCCACCGGCCAACGAGCCCGACTACCGCAATCGCCTCCGGATCGGCGGCGTGAAGATCGTCACCGACGGCTCGCCGCAGGGAAAGACGGCCGCCTTCACCACCCCCTACCTCACCGACGGCCCGGCGGGGCAGAAGGGCTGGCGTGGAGAGCTCTCCTTTCCCCAAGCGCAGATCAACGACTGGGTGAAGCAGGTCTACGACGGCGGCGCGACGCTCTTCGTCCATTGCAACGGCGACGCGGCGATCGACAGCCTCCTCGAGGCCCATCGCTTCGCTTCGGCGGGCGATCCGACGAAGCCACGGGGCACCGTCGGCATCCATTCCCAGTTCATCCGCCGCGACCAGTTGGAGAAGTATGCCGCCTGGCACATCACCCCCTCCTTCTTCACTCTCCACTGCTTTTATTTCGGCGACACGCACGTCGCCAACCGTGGCGCGGAGCAGGCGGCGCCAATAAGCCCGATGAAGTCGGCCCTCGCCCTCGGCCTCCATCCGGCGAATCACACCGACTTCAACGTCTCGCCGCTCGATCAGCTGTTCACGATCCACACCGCAGTGAACCGGCAGACGCGCTCAGGCGTGATCCTCGGCGAAGCCGAGCGGATCGGGCCGCTCGAGGCGCTCCGCGCGATCACGCTCGACGGCGCCCGGATGTACGGCGAGGAGAACCAAAAGGGCTCGATCGAGACCGGCAAGCTCGCCGACCTCGTGATCCTCTCAGCCGACCCGACGGCGGTGCCGGCGGCCGAGCTCGAAACCATCGAGGTGCTTGAGACGATCAAAGAGGGGAAGACGGTCTGGAAGAAGTGAGGTGGGCGAGGCTCTTTGGCTGAATCGAATCCATCACGATGCGAGATTGCGGGCGATCGACTCGCCAAGTCGCCGGGCCGCAGCGGAGACTGCTCGCCGATCATCACGCGTCAATCGCCCGAGCGATCGTTGCACAAGACGCGAATCGATCACCAAGAGTTTGGCGATCCGAACGGTCGACTTGAGCGGGAGCCCGACGACCGACCAGTCACCGAGCGATACATCAAAATCATCCCGAGGATCTCGTGTTGTCACGCGAGCGACAAGAAGATCGACATCATCTGTAGCCAAGATGACTCATGGCCGACGCTTGCCCGAAAGCAAGTCGCTAAACGGAAACTCGACGACGATCACTTCGCCCGGCCTAAAGCTGGTCATAGGCAACGTCGTCCGGAGATTCGTCCTCGAAGAACTTCTTCAGGGCCGCTTGCTGCCAATCGAGATCCTCCGCCGCACGCCCCATGAGGTGGGGGAGGTCACGATAGAGCCGGATTTGGTCAGCGAGAGGCAACGCCTCGATCGCCTTCTCGATTTCCTGGATTGTCGTCATGGAGTGAGGCTCCCGCCTGGATGCGGAGAAGTGTACGGCCGAACACCGCCCTCGTCAAGTCTCCGCCAGGCTCCGACGGGCTCTCCACCGGAGGCTTCAGTCGCCGGCGCCGGGCGGGCGGGGGTTGGTCCAGGTTTCATCGGTGAGCCACGGCCACTGAAGGGTGGCGAGGAGGGCTCCGAAGGCGACCGTGCCGACGACGCCGAGGATTCCCGCCACCACCGGCGGGCACTGTTCGACCACGAACCGGTAAGCATGGCTTACCATCACCCCCACCATCGCAAGCCCCCTCCCCTTTCCCCGAACCCCTTTGACGTCTTTCCAGTCGATGAGCGGCAACTGCTGCGGCTGGACGAGCCCGATCGACGTCAGAAAGACGGTCGCCGAGAACAGCACCAACGGCAGACAGAGGATCCACGATCTCGGGTCGATCCTGAAGGCCCTCCGCGACTCCTTCGCGACGACCCACGGCCGGGCGGGCCGGAGGATCTCGAGCACGGCATCACGCTCCGCCGTCAGCGGGCAGGCGATCTCCTCCGTTCGATCCCGGAGAACGAACCGGATCGTCGTCCCTTCCGAGTTCGACTCGATGCGGTCGATATCGTCGATCGCGATGCTCCACCATTTCATCCATTCGCGTGCAGCCCTGATCCGCCGCCCCACGGCCGTTCCAGGGGCGATCTCCACCGGCCCCGCGGCCCCCTGTTCGAAGCACGTCAGGTCGGGGGCGGTGACCGCTCCGCGGCACAAGCGGCCGTGCGCGATCCCATAGAAGTGGGAGTGACGGTCGACGATCGGGACGCCGCATCGCTCGAGCTCGGCAAGTTTCGACCTGGCGACGTTGCGCTCGAGACGGAAGATCGAGGGCACGCCGATCGGAAGGATGAGGAGCCACCAGGGCGACCACAGCACCGTACCGACGAGGCCGGCGAGCACGACACACGCGCCGTAGAGGAGCGACCGTCCCGACCGGAGGCGGATGTCGTGGTTCATACTGGTTTCAGGGGGCGAGTCCGCCCGTGGCACCTGCCGACGGCGGGACACCCGGTGTCCGACAGGCCACCGCCTCGATGAACTGGAAGGGCGGCACGGGCCGTCCCCCCCCGCCGCCGGAAGCCCTAGAATAGCCACCATCATGAAATCCCACACCACGCACCTGACCTTCACGCTCCCCGAACGGATGGCGTTTCGAAACATCACGCCTGACGTGGCGAAGCTCGTGGCCGCGAGCGGCGTTCGCGAGGGGCTCTGCCTCGTCAACGCCATGCACATCACGGCGAGCGTTTTCATTAATGACGACGAGCCCGGCCTCCACGCCGATTACAAGAAGTGGCTCGAGACGCTCGCCCCCTTCAACGCCTCCCCGCAAGCCTACGCCCACAACCGCACCGGCGAGGACAACGCCGATGCCCACATGAAGCGTCAGATCATGGGGCGCGAGGTCGTCGTGGCGATCACCGAGGGGAAGCTCGACTTCGGCCCCTGGGAGCAGATCTTCTACGGCGAGTTCGACGGCCGACGGCCGAAACGCGTGCTTGTGAAGATCATCGGGGAGTGACGGGGGACGAACACGAACACGAACACGAACACGAACACGAACACGAACACGAACACGAACACGAACACGAACACGAACACGAACACGAACACGAACACGAACACGAACACGAACAC
>JBIIQL010000315.1:0-4912 GCA_044342095.1 Pirellulales bacterium | reverse complement strand
CGATCGCCGTCTACAGCAGGTCGGTCGAGGAAGCCCGCTCCGGCGACACCCTCCGCGCCCCGCCCCCGTCGCCCTCCGACGGCCACCACGACGAGCGAGGGTGACTGGCGCCATGAAGATCGTCTCCCGCTACGTGCTCTCCGAATTGCTCCAGGTGTTCCTCGTGGCGCTCTCGGCGCTGACGCTGTTCATGCTCGTCGTCGGGCTCGTGAAGGAAGCCCAGCAGCAGGGGCTGGGGATGATGCAGATCGCGGCCCTCGTTCCCTACGTCCTCCCCGAGGCGATGCGGTTCGCCGTCCCCGGCACGATGCTCTTCGCCGTGGCGAGCGTGTTCGGGCGAATGTCGGCGACCAACGAGATCACGGCGCTCAAGGCCGCGGGGATCTCGCCGATGGCGGCGATGTGGCCCGCGGTCGGCTTGGCGGTGGCCGTGAGTTTTGTGTCGGTGTGGCTCAACGACGTCGCCGTGTCGTGGGGCCGCGACGGGATCCGCCGCGTCATCGTCTCGAGCGTCGAGGAGATCATCTACGGGAGACTCCGCCAGCACCGCTCCTACAGTGCCCCGCAGATCTCGATCAACGTCAAGAACGTCGAGGGGAAGGATCTCATCCGCCCCACGCTCTCCTACCAGCCGCAGACCGGCGACCCGGTGACCGTCTCCGCCGAGAAGGCGACGATGCACGCCGATGCCGCCAAGGGAGTGCTCACGATCACCTGCCGCAACGGCACGCTCAGCGTCGGTGACGTCAAGGCGGTGTTCCCCGACGAACTGACGCGCGAGATCCCCCTCGACACCGTCAGCCGCAAGGGGGCGACCTCGACGAGCCCCTCCGAGATCGCCATGGCCGATTTCCCCCGGGCCCGCGCCGAGCAGGTGCGCCGCATCGAGAGCTTCGAGGAGACCGCCGCCGCGAAGAAGGCGATCGCGATCCTCTCCGGAAGGCTCGACATGACGATGCCGATCCACACCGAGAGTGAAGAGCATGCCGTGAAGGTGGAGACGGCCCGGCTCCATCGGATCATCATGGAGCCGTGGCGGCGGTGGGCCAACGGCTTCAGCTGCCTGTGCTTCGTCCTCGTCGGCGCGCCGATGGCGATCCGGATGCGCAACGCCGACTTCCTCACGAGCTTCTTCCTCTGCTTCCTCCCGATCCTCCTCGTCTACTACCCCGTCTTCATGTTCGGCGTGTCGCAGGCGAAATCGGGGGCTGTTCCCCCGCTGGCGGTGTGGACGGGGAACGTGCTGGTCACGCTTTGGGGCCTGTGGCTGATGCGGAGCGTGATCCGGACATGAGCCCGAGGTGATTTCGGACCGATCGCCGGCCGATCCCGACCAGGCCCCCTGGGGCGATCGCGCTCGCGGGATGATCGTCCCCGGAGTCCTCGCCCCGCTCCACCCGACGTTCCCGCGCCGGTGGGCTTCTGTCACAATTTTCCTCAAGCCATGCCTTTGCCGTTGTCCGGAGCCTCGCCATGCCTCGACCGATCACACTCTTCACCGGCCAGTGGGCCGATCTGGCCCTCGACGATCTCGCCCGCAAAGCCCGAGACTTCGGCTACCAGGGACTCGAGCTGGCCTGCTGGGGCGACCACTTCGACCCCACCCGGGCGCTCGAGGAGGCTTCCTACTGCACCCAGAAGCGCGATCAGCTCGAGCGCCACGAGCTCTCCGTCCATGCCATCTCCTCCCACCTCGTCGGTCAGGCGGTCTGCGACCGGATCGACGAGCGTCATCAGGCGATCCTCCCGGCGCATGTGTGGGGAGACGGCAACCCCGACGGCGTCAACCGCCGCGCGGCCGAGGAGATGAAGCGGACGGCGCGGGCTGCCAAGAAACTCGGCGTCAGTGTCGTCAACGGCTTCACCGGATCGTCGATCTGGCATCTTCTCTACGGCTTCCCGCCGGTGCCGACGGCGATGGTCGACGCCGGATTCGCCCAGTTCGCCGAACGCTGGCACCCGATCCTCGACGTGTTCGCCGAATGCGGCGTCCGCTTCGCGCTCGAGGTCCATCCCTCGGAGATCGCCTACGATCTGGTCACCGCCGAGCGGGCCCTCCAGGCCCTCGGCCGCCGCGAGGAGTTCGGGTTCAACTTCGATCCCAGCCATCTCCACTGGCAGGGGGTCGATCCGGTCGAGTTTCTCCGCGCCTTCCCCGATCGCATCTATCACGTTCATGTGAAAGACGCGATCACCACCCTCAACGGTCGCTCCGGCATTCTCTCGAGCCACCTCGGCTTCGGCGATCCGCGCCGCGGCTGGGACTTCCGTTCGCCGGGCCGCGGGGGGATCGACTTCGAGCCGATCATCCGCGCGCTCAACCAGATCGGCTACCAGGGGCCGCTGTCGGTGGAGTGGGAAGACAGCGGCATGGATCGCGAGCATGGCGCGGCCGAGGCCTGCCAGTTCGTCAAGAACCTCGACTTCGCCCCCGCCGGGCGGGCCTTCGACGCCGCCTTCGCCGAGGATTCCTGATGCCCTTTTCCCGCCCGAATCTCGTGGCTGTGATGCTCTTGCTGACTGTCACGCCGACGCTCACAACGCGGCTCTGCGCCGACGACGGCGACGAGGCCCCGCCGAGCCCCCCGCGGCCGCGGGTGACGGCGGTCGACGCGGCCGAAGAGGAAGAGGGCAAGGATCCTGCCACGCCCGGCCTCGATGACGCCGCCTGGCGGAAGACGCTCGAAGCCCTGGCAACGCGGGCCGCCGCCCGCGGGCACGACGCGCTCGCCGACTCCATCCGCTCGTGGGAGATCCCGGAGTTCACCGACCGGCAGGTGGTCGTCACGATCCCCGCCCGCCTCGAGCGCCCAGACTGGATCGACGAGGCCCAGGCGCCGCTGTGGGGGGAGTTCGTGGCAGCGCGGCGGCGGCATGCCGAAGCGACGTTTGCCCGCGCCGTCGAGGCGGCGGGGGCCCACGACCGGCCCCGCACCCGGGAGGAGCAGCGTGCCGACAGCGAGGCCGGCCCGAAGCCGCTGGCCCGGCGTGGTGCGGAAGCGATCGCCCTCCTCCATCGCACCCTCCGCGACGATCCCGATCATGAACGCGCCCGCACCATCGGCAGCTGGGTGAAGCGCGGGGAGGATTGGGTGTCGACGTCGGTGGCGAAACGCCTCGACCGGGGCGAGGAGTTTGACGCGGCCTTCGGCTGGCTCCCCCGCGGCCGCCTCGAGCGCTACCGGGCGGGGGAGCGGTATGAATCGGGGAAGTGGGTCAAGGCGGCCGACGACGACGCCCAACCGCGGACGCTCAAAAAACCGTGGCGGCACGAGAGCGATCACTGGCGGATCCGATCGTCCGCGCCGCCGGCGGCGGCTGCGGCCCTTGCTTCCGAGCTCGAGACGTCGCTCCTCATCTGGCAGCAGGTGTTCGGGGCCTACGCCTGGGACCCGGCCGAGCTCGAGCGCCGATTCAAGGGGCGCGGACGGATGCCGGTCCGCGATCCCTACGCCGCCATCCTCGTCCCTTCGCGCGAGGACTATGTCGCCGAGGTGACGAAGTTCGAGCCGGCGGCGATCCGCAGCGACGCCATCTATTGGATGCCGACGAAGACCGCCTGGTTTGCCGTCTTGCCGGCCGACGCCGACGACGGCGTCGCCACGGCGGAGGCGCGCACGATCCACCACGAGGGGGCCCATCAGCTGTTCGCCGAGGCCCGCACGACGAGCCCCCTCGCCGGCGATCGCTGCGGTTTCTGGGCGATCGAGGCCGCCGCATGCTACATGGAAAGCGCCGTGGCGACGCCCTTCGGCTGGACGCTCGGCGGCCCCGACGCCGGCCGCGTACCGGCCGCCCGCGAGCGTCTCCTCGACGACGGCTTCCAGATCCCGCTCGAGGAGCTTGCAGCACTCGGCCGCCGCGAGCTCCAGGCTGACGAGCGCCTCCCGCAGATCTACAGCCAGATCTCCGGGCTCGCCGACTTTTTCATCAACGGCCAGGGGGGGCGTTACCGCGAGGCCTTCTTGGAATACCTCGAGCGGGTCTACACCGGGTCGGTATCCCCTGACTCCCTCGCGAGTCTCTGCCGCCGCACCTACCCGCAACTCGACGACGAATACCGCCGCCATCTCTCTCGTTGACGCCGCTTCCGGCACGATTCTAGACTTCCCGCCGCTCCGCCCACGCCACTTTTCCAGGACCCGCTCATGGCCTCCGACATCGACCGTCTCGCGATCGACACCATCCGCACCCTGTCGATGGACGCGGTCGAAGCCGCCAAGAGCGGCCATCCCGGCACCCCGATGGCGTTGGCGCCGGTGGCCTACACCGTGTGGAAGGACTTCCTCCGCTACGACCCGGCCGACCCGGCCTGGCCCAACCGCGACCGCTTCGTGCTCTCCTGCGGCCACGCGTCGATGCTCCTCTATTCGCTCATCCATCTCGCCGGCATCCGCCGCGGCCACACCGAAGAGCCGGCCGTGTCGCTCGACGACATCCGCCGCTTCCGGCAGATCGGCAGCGTCTGCGCCGGCCACCCCGAGCACCACATGACCTCGGGGATCGAGACGACCACCGGGCCGCTCGGCCAGGGCTGCGGCAACTCCGTCGGGATGGCGATCGCCTCCCGGTGGCTCGGTGCCCGCTACAACGCCCCCGGCCGCACCCTGTTCGACTACGACACCTACGTCCTCTGTAGCGACGGCGACCTCATGGAGGGCGTGGCTGCCGAAGCCGCTTCGATCGCCGGTCACCTCGAGCTTGCCAACCTCTGCTGGATCTACGACGACAACAAGATCACGATCGAGGGGGAGACGCACCTCGCCTTCACCGAAAACGTCGGCCAGCGTTTCGAAGGGCTCGGCTGGCGCGTCGAGCATGTCGCCGATGCCAACGACACGTCTTCGCTGAAGCACGCCCTCGAGGCCTTCCGCGCCGAGACGAAGCGGCCGACGCTGATCATCGTCAAGAG
>JBIIQL010000197.1:0-6558 GCA_044342095.1 Pirellulales bacterium | reverse complement strand
TTTTTTCGCCATGTTCCCCTCGCGACGACGGGGCCCGAGGCCGACAAGGCGCCGGTCGCTGGGCCGGCGACCGCGGCCGCGCCGGTGACGGTCGTCGCCCGGCTCGACGACGACACGCCGGTGATCGCCGAGACGCGGATCGGCCGCGGCCGGGTGCTCGTCAGCGGCCTGGCCGTGACCCCCGATTGGTCGAATCTTCCCGTCCATCCCGCGTTCGTTCCGCTCCTCCTCCGGGCGGTGCAGACGGTGCGCCCCGATCCGCCGGCGGTTGCCGCGGAGAGCGTTCATCCCTACGAGCCGGCGCCGATCCGGCTCGAAGAGCGCTGGAAGCGCGCCGTCGTCCAGGCGATCGATCCGGCCGGGACGAAATCGGCCATCGAGACGGTCGCCGGCGACGGCCGCGTCACCGGCGCGCTCGAGGACACTCGTCGGATCGGGTATTACGAGTTCGATGTCCAGCCCCCGGTTGGCGTCATCGGCGAGCCGATCCGGCTGGGGATGGCGGTCAATCGCGAGGTCGAGGGAGCGACGATCGAGCGAATCGACGCGGCGGAGCTGGCGACGGCCTTCGCCCCGCATCCAACGACCGTCCTCGCCGGCACCGCCGACGACCCGACGCTCCACACGCAGTTCACGAGCCGGCGGGAGATCTGGCGCTGGCTGATCACGGCGGTGTTCTGCCTGTTCGGCCTCGAGTTTCTCCTCTCCACGCTCAAAGCCCCGGAGCCGCGCCGCGGCTCGGACGCGCCGCGCGGTTGGGGGGAACGGATCAACGATTGGCTGGCAGGCGCCGTCGGTATGCAGGAAGCGGACAGGGCGGAAGGGGCCCCTTGAGAGGCCCGCGGCAGCGAGGGGCGGGGAGGCAGGGAAGCCCGGGTAGAGGACGAGAGCGACGGGAGGCAGATCGATGGCAAACGCGGATGTGAACCGACTCGAAGCGCGGGCGGCCCGGCTCACGGAGCTCGTCTCGGGGGCGCGTTTGCGCCTCATCAGCGTGGCCCTGGCCGCCGGGCTTCTCCTGGCGCTCTGTCTGGCCCTGGCGTGGGTCGTCGGCGGCGTGCTCCTCGACCTCGTCGTGCCACTCCCGGTGGCGCTCCGCGCTGCGGTGCTCGTCGGCTGGTGGGGGGCGGTGCTGGGGGCCCTGGGGCTGTTTGTCATCCTGCCGGCCGTCCGTCGGCCGATCCTCGACGTCGTGGCGCTGCGGATCGAGCGGGCCCTCGGCGGTATCCAGAATCGGCTTCTCACCGTCCTCGATCTCCACCGGGGGGGCGCTGCCACGCGCGGCTGGAAGGACGATCCGGCCCGACAGGGGATGGCCGAGCGACTCGTCGAGCAGACCGAATCGAGGCTCCGTGACTTCTCGCTCTCGAGCGTCGTCAAATGGCGTCCGCTGACGAGGGGCCTGGCGCTTGCGGCAGCGGCGGCGGCGGTGCTTCTCGGACTGCAGGCGGGCCTCGGCGAGCGCTTCTCGACGACCCTCGCCCGGCTCCTTCATCCGACGGCCGACATTCCCCCCGCCACCTGGCTCCAGCTCGGCTCCCCGGGGGAGATCGAGGTCCTCGAGGGGGATCCGCTCGAGATCGCCGCGACGGTCGAGCGCGGCAGCGTCGATCGAGTCGACCTCGTCATCTCGTCAGCCGACGGGCAGGAGCGTCGCGAGCCGATGCGGTCGCTCGGAGAAGGCAATTTCGTGACGCTCCTCGACGGCCTCGATCACGACGCCACCTACCGGCTCGAAGGGGGCAACACCTGGACGCGCACCCACGCTATCCGCCTCCTCCGTCGCCCCACGATCAGTGCCGTGGCAGGCCGAGTCCGCCTCCCCGACTACATGCGAATCGACGAACCGCTGCGCGTCGTCCCCGATAGCCCGCGAATCGAGGCTCCGGTGGGGGCGACGGTCGAGTTCGAGGCCGATCTCGACGGCGAGACGTCGTCGGGGGTCGTTCGTCTCCTCGATCGCCATCTGGAAACGACGCTCGTCGAGCAGTTCGACGAGCTGCCCTGGTTCGAGGATGACTTGCCGCGCGACGCGGTGGCCGCCTCCCCATGGAAGTGGAGCACGGCCCATGCCGCTGGGGGATTACGCTCGTTTACCTTCGCCTCCGACGGACGTCCGCTGGAAATGCGCACCCGCCTCCAGCCGTTGGTGATCCCCAAGGAGGGGCTCGACGAACGTGCGCTCATGGTCCGGGTGCGCGGCGACGCGAGCGATCCGCCACGGCGTCTCTCGATGCAACTGGTCCACGATGGCGGCGCGGTCGAGGTGGTGTGGGGGGATGATTCGGTGGGGCCGCCGGCCGATCTCCGCGTGCCGCGTTTTGTCGCCGGGCCGCTCCCCGAGGCGGGGGCATGGGAGCGGGCGAGCGCCCCGCTTGCCACCCTTCCGCTTCTCGTCGGCCGGTCGGTGAGCGGGGTGATCTTCACCCTCGACCGGGGGCGGATGTTCCTCGACCGCCCCGGCCTCGTCGTCCGCTCGATGCGGCCGGAGCAGCGGGCCATCGATAAGCCGATTGGCGAGATCGCCGCGACGAGGATCGAGGGATCGGAGGACGACGGAGGGACGTCGCGCTGGCTGGCCGCCGTGCCGGTGGTCGAGCCGCCGGCCGTGGATCGGTCGAAACAGGATCCGTCGCAGCAGGAGCAGCCGAAGAAGGGGGCTTCAACGAAGGGGACAATGGTCGGACGGCCGCTGCCGCAGTGGGCGACGCTCGAGTTTGCCAATTCGCAGGGGCATCGAAGCCGGCCGCAGCCGCCGGTGGAGATCGTCGCCACGGTCGATTCTCCGCCGTCGTTGGTCGTCGAGGAGCCGCAGTCGGAGCTCATCCAACTGACGGCGAGCGACGAGTTCGCCGTCGCGGCCCATCTCTTCGACGATTGGGGGATCGACCAGATCACCTTCCGGGTCGGGAGCGAGGAGGCGACGCTCGGCCCCCCGCAGGTCCTCGACGAGCTTCCGCTCGTCGTCCGCCCTCCCGACACGCAACTCGTCGTCGAGACGACGATCTCCCCCGATCGCCTCGGCCTCTCCCCCGGATCGAGCGGCGTGTGGAAGCTCGCCGTCCGTGACACGAAGGGGCAGTGGACCGAGTCGAGGCCGTTTAGGATCACCGTCCTCGTGTCGGATGACGAGCCAGCGCCGCCGCCGAAGTTCTCCTCGCTCGACGAGGCCCTCCGCGAGGCGACGCAGGCGCTCCGCCTGGCCGAGCGCGACGAGGATGTGCTCGACAAGAAGCGAGAGGAGACGCTCGCCGCGATCGGGCAGGAGCCTCTCGTGGCCCTCGATCGGGCCGAGACCGCCACCGAGACGGCCCGCGAGAAAGCCACGGAGGCCGCTGCCAAGGCCGCCGACGCCGCCACGCCCCCTGCCGAGCAGGCCGCGGCCGCGGAGGCGAAGCAGGCGGCCGATCAAGCCGCCACCGACCAGACCGCCCAGGCGCAGTCCCAGACCGATGCCGCGGCCGCGGCGCTCCCGGAGCCGAGGAAGCAGGATCTCGAGACGCTCGATCAATACCTCGAGCAGCGCCGCCAGGACATCGATCAAGTGGCCGGGAAGCTTGCTCTGGCCGCGGAGCAGGCCAAGAGCGTGGCGGACGTGACGCCTTCTCAAGCCGCGCAACTGGCGGCGGCCGCCGAGGCGGCGAAGGCCCTCGGTGAGCAGCTCCAGACGAGCCCGCAGTTTCAGGCCGATGCAGCCAAGGTCGATCGCCTCGCCGACGCCCCGAAGCCCTCGGAGATCGCCGACCGCCTCGAGCAGATCGCCGCCCAGGCCCGCGACGTGGCCCGGGAGATGGAGGCGACGGAGAAGTCGCAGCGGCTGGAGTCGCTTGCCGAGAATCTCGCCGAGCGGGCCGAGTCGCTCGACCTTCTCGCCAAGCAGGCTCAATCGCGGCGCGATCCCGCCCGGGAAGCCGACGCCGCCGCCAAGGCAGCGCTCGATCGCCAGGCGCGGAACGAAGTCCGTCAGGTCAATCAGATCGTCGGCCCCGACAAGCAGCAGCCCCCGCCGCCTACGGCGGATGCGCTCGAGTCGCTCATCGACAGTGGCCGGGAAGCGGCGCGCGAAGCGGCCGACACCGCGGCGCGGATCGCCGAGCAACTCGCCGGCAAGGCGCCGATCGCCCCGCCGGACGGCGCCCAGCCAGGCCAGCAAGCCGGCCAGCAGCCAGGTCAGGGCGAGCAAGCAGGACAGGGGCAACAGCCCGGCCAGCAGCCTGGTCAGGGCGAGCAAGCAGGGCAGGGACAACAGCCCGGCCAGGGGGAAGGGAAGGGGCCGGCGGGGAAGGCATCGCCACCGACCGCCGAGCAGCTTCAACAGTTTCTCGACAGTCGTGAGGTCCGCGAGACGCTCCAGATGGCCGAGCGAGCCGAACGCCTCCGCACCCAGGCAAGCCGGAAGGCCGCCGAACAGATGGCACGCTCGAAGCAGGGGGGATCGCAACAACAAGCCGCCTCGGACAAACAGGGGGAAGGGGAGGGGCAGCCGGGCGCCACGCCCACCGGGGAGCCGACGCAAACGCTCACCGACGGCGGCGCTCAGTTCGGCAAGGCGGAGATCAAGGGGGCCGATCTCCGCGGCCTCGATGCCGCCCGGCGCGCCGCGATCCAAAAGCTGCCGCCGCGGGTCCGTGATCCGCTCCTCGAAGGGATGCGGGAGCGTGGCCCGGCGGCCTATCAGGAGGTGATCGACACCTACTTCCGTCACCTCGGTCGGGACATCCCCCAATGAACGACCTCCTCGCCCGCCTGGCGCGGGCCGCCGGGGTCGGCCACGAACTGGCCTCCCGCATCGACGCCGTCGAATGGCACTGGGCCCGCCCTTGGGTGTGGTGGGGAGGGCTCGCGCTCCTCGTCC
Source organism: Pirellulales bacterium (assembly GCA_044342095.1). Taxonomy (GTDB): domain Bacteria; phylum Planctomycetota; class Planctomycetia; order Pirellulales; family UBA1268; genus QWOP01. Next base: position 1,703 of record JBIIQL010000197.1, on the reverse strand, counting down.
CGCTGGCCTGGTGGATCTGTCGGCGCCACGAGCAGCGGCTCCCGTGGCTGTCGGCGCCCTTGCGGCGGGCGCTCAACGTCTGCCGGATCGGCGTCCTCGGACTGCTCGTGTTCGTGCTCGCCGGGCCGTTCCTCAGGCTTGACGAGCGGATCGTGCAGAAGCCGGTGGTCGCCTTGGTCGTCGATGAATCCGACAGCATGGATCTCCCGGTGGGACGCTTGCCTGCGGCCGGTATCGGCGCGGTGGCCGGTGCCCTTGGCCTCGCTGCCCCGAGCGATGGTGACGAGGCCGCCGCAGCCCTCGTCGAATCGATCGGCCGCCTTTCGCGCCGCGAGTTTGCCGAGCAGTTGCTCGCCGCGCAGGCGAAGGGTGTTCTCGGTGAGATCGGCACATCGTTCGACCTCCGCCGCTACGCCGTCGCCCGCCGCGCTGCCCGGCGTGACGCCGCGCCGGAAGCCCCTGCAAAGCCAGGCAGCCAAGACGCGCCGGCGGTCGATGCCACCGGTGCGGGCGCCGACACGGCGCTCGGCGAGGGGATCGCGATGGCCCTCGACGATGCCTCCGACCGCGTCCTCGGCGGGATCATCCTCGTCACCGACGGCCGCTCGACGGTCGGCATCGACCCACTCGACGCGGTCCGCCGCGCGGCCGAGGCCTCCGGCGGGCAGCCGCGGGCCCCGGTGATCTCGATCCCGATCGGGTCGCCTGAGCCCCCGGCCGACATCGCCGTCACCGACGTCCTCGCCGCCCCGGAAGTGGCCCTCGACGACACCGTTTCGATCGTCGCCACGGTCCAATCGAGCGGTCTGGCCCGCCGCACCGTCAAGGTGGAACTCGTCGACGACGACGCCGTGGCAGCCACCGTCGACCTCGTGCTCCGCGACGGCCGCCAGCAGGCGGTCTTCCCTTGGCATGCGACGAAGGAGGGAACGAGCCTGCTCACGATTCGCGTCGCCCCGGAGCCGGAGGAGGGGACCGCGGAAAACAACGCGCTGGAGTTCCCGGTCGAAGTCACGTCGCGGAAGGCGAAGATCCTCGTGGTCGACGCCGCGCCGCGCTGGGATCTCCGCTTCCTCGATGCGAGTGTCCGCCGCGACACTGGCTTCGAGCCGACGATCGTCGTCGCCGGCGCGATGCAAACCTCGGCGGCCGGCGGCAGCGTCACCCCGGAAGGATTCGCCGGGATGCCGGACGACGTCGAGGGGTGGTCCCGCTACGACATCGTCTTCCTCGGTGAGGTGGCGCTGGCCGATCTCCCCCGGCCGCGGCAGGAGGCGCTCGTCGAGGCGGTCCTCGACCGCGGCGTGGGGCTCGTCTTCCAGCCGGGCGGAGAGCATCTTCCGAAGGACTATGCCGGGGAGCCGCTCGAGGAACTGTTTCCGGTCGAGATCGATCGCGCCGCCGGCGGGAGCGACGCCGCGATCGAAGCAGCCGACTTCCGCCCCTTCCGGATGCGCGTCACGGCGCGGGGGGCGATGCATCCGGCGTTCGCGGTGTCGGGGGATGCCGGCCGCAACCGGGCGACCTGGAGTGGCATGCCGCCGTTCTTCCGGGTGGCGGCCGCGCGGGGGGCGAAGCCGGCGGCCACGGTCCTCGCCGATGTCGAGCGACCGGGGGGGATGGCGGGCGGAGATGGGCCGGTGCCTCTGGTGGTCGAGATGCCCGCCGGTCGCGGCCGTGTCGCCTGGATCGGCACCGAGGAG
>JBIIQL010000196.1:0-6563 GCA_044342095.1 Pirellulales bacterium | reverse complement strand
GCGGCCCGGGCGGCGTAAATCTCCACCTCCTGCTTGAGGAGAGCGGCCCGGAGCCGTTCGACGGTGGCCCGTTGCTCGGGGGTATCGTCCGACTCCAGTCGCCGCTCGGCGGCGATCACCTTCTGCTTCCCCCAGCGCAATTGCCGGTCTTCAATGTGCTCGCGGACCTTGAGTTCCCCCCCCGACGCCGACAACGCCTGGGTGAGGACAGCCTGCGCCTCCTCGACGGTCGCCTCTTTCTCGAGGAGATCGGCAAGTTCGAGGTAGGGCTCGATTTCGGTCGGATTGTCGCGGATCGAACGCTTCAGTTCGGCGATGCGTCCCTTCTCCCCGCCGTTCGCGGCCGCAGCCGGCGTCGGAGACTTGGCACCCGCTGCCTTCGCCCCGCCCGACGGGGCAGGGCGGCCCGACATCCCCTGGCCAGCCGCGATCGTCTTCTCCACCTGGAGCCGGGCGATCTCTTTTTCGGCCTCCTCGGCGAACGACTTGATATTGCCGATCCGCACCCAACAGGCGATCGCCTGATCGTATTCACCGATCTCGGCGGCAAACGTGGAGCAGTGTCGGTTCACCTCGGGATCGGCGGGCGCCGCGTCGAGAGCGTTCTTGAGATAGACCTGCCGGGTGGCGGGAAACGAGAGTTGGTTGCAGGCCTCCGCCATCGCCAACAGCGCCCCGGTGTCGTAAGGATTGGCCTTGAGGATGTCGACGCCCTGCTTGATGACGTCCCGATACTGGCCGGCGTTGACCTTCTTCCATAGCCCGCCCCCCTTCGATCCCCCGAACAGCGACGCCAGGCCGCCGGTCTTCTTGGGAGGATGCTTCTTGCGGAGGACGCCGAGGAGCGCCTGGAGGTAGACGGCGTTGCCGGGGTCACCGACGACACACGCGGTGTACATCTCGATGGCGTAGTCGGCATTGGCCGTGAGATTCTTCGTGCCGGCCTGGAAGGTCTGCGCGAGCCTCGATCGCTCAGCCGGCGACAACAAGGCCGAGGAGGGAGAGGCCGTCGGGTCGCTGGCCTGCCCGGAAGAAGAGTCATTCGCCATGGTGGGTCGCGTCGGACTGTTGAGGTGTGGAGTGGGGGGGATCGTGGCTGGCTGTGGCTTGGCGGGCCGTGGCTTGGCGAGCAGGCTGTGGATAAAGTGCCCGCCGCTGGACACGGCGGCCGACACCTCCGAAAAACCTCGGCTTTTTCGGGGGTGTCTCACGTGGAAAAAGGTCATGGATGACTTTTTCCACCGACCGCTAGAGTGTAGTCCTCCCCACAGAGCCCCTCAAAGGGCCACATGCGTCCTCGCCGATCGTGGCGGGCGTTCGTCCCGAATCAAGCCATGGCTCCCACCCCTCGCCCGCCGGCCGCCGTCGACCCCGCGCCTTTCGACGGCCGCGTGTCGTTTGTCGGAGCCGGACCGGGCCACCCCGACCTGATCACCCTCCGTGGCCTCGAGCGCCTCCGCTCGGCCGACACGATCGTCCACGACGCCTTGGTGCCGGCGGCGATTCTCGACCTCGCCAGTCCCCGGGCGATTCGAATCCCCGTTCCCCGGGATGCCACCGATGGCGATCCCGGAGCGGCGACCGGCAGGCTCCTGATCGAACTCGTTTCCGAGGGAAGGCGAGTCGTGCGGCTCAAAGGAGGCGATCCCGGCGTCTTCGGCCGGCTCGCCGAGGAGACCGAACCGCTCCGCGCCGCCGGCGTTCCGGTGGAAATTGTCCCCGGAGTAACCGCGGCGCTCGCGGCCGCGGCCGCAGCGGATGTGCCACTCACGAGCCGGGCTGCCGCGTCCCATCTCACGATCGTCACGGGGCATGAGGCCGATGACAAAGCCAGCCCGGTCGATCTCGAGGCGTTGGCCGCGCTCCCCGGCACCCTTGCGGTCTACATGGGCGTGGCGCGGGCCGGGCGGTGGGCCGCTGCCCTCGTCGCGGCGGGCCGTGATCCCGCCACGCCGGTGACGATCGTGAGCCGCTGTTCATGGCCCGATCAGCGGATCGCCACTGCCACCCTCGGCACGCTCGCGCAGGCGTTCGCCCACCATCAGTGGCCCTCGCCGGCGGTCGTCATCGTCGGGGACGTCACCGCTCCCAAGCCCACCGCCGTCCCGCTCCCTCTCACCGGCCAGCGCATCCTCCTCACCCGCCCGGCCGGACAGGCCGATGACCTCGCCGCGGCCGTCGCCAGGCTCGGTGGTGAGCCGCTTCATCTCCCCGTCGTACGGATCGCCCCTCCCGGCGATTGGACGGCGCTCGACGCCGCGATCGGGGATGCCGCGACGTTCGACTGGATCGTGTTCGCGAGTGCCAACGGAGTCCGCTCGTTCGCGTCCCGGCTACGGGCGGCAGGACGGGACGCCCGCCTCCTCGGCACGGCCCGGCTGGCGGCGATCGGGGGGGCCACCGCCGCGGCGCTCGGGGACGCAGGGCTGGCCTGCGATCTTGTCCCGACGACGGCCAACTCCGAAGGCATGGTCGCCGCGCTCCTCCCCACGCTCCGCGCCGGCCGGGTGCTCCTCGTCCGCGCCGACCGTGGCCGCGACGTGATGCGCCGAGATCTCGAGCAGGCCGGGCACGAGGTGGTCGAGGTGGCGGCCTACGCGACCCGGCCGGTGGAGATGCTCGACGGCGACGACCAGGCACGCCTCGACGCCGCGCCGGTGCATTGGGTGACGATCACCAGCGGTGCGATCGCCGAAGGGGCGGTGCGGCTGTTCGGAGAGCGGATGCGGCGGTGGCGGATCGCCTCCCTCAGCCCGGTCACGTCGCGGGTCCTGGCAACCCTCGGATTCCCCCCCGACTGCGAGGCGGAAGACTCGAGCGCCGCGGAATTGGTCGAAGCGATCCGCCGCTGGCATGAAGACCGCCGGGCAGACGAAGCTTCCCCCGCAGAGCTTGCCTGATCGGCACGTCCCCCGGCCGCCGTCGGTGACGGTGGCGCCGCGTCGGAGGCTCCGGCTGGAGCGAGGGGAAACCCTCCGTCGATAGCCGAGAGAAGCCGGGAAGGGGGGTCGATCGCACGCCCGCCGGCGGGAGGTTCACGTGCCCAACGACACCACGCCGGCGACGGTGGTCATCCTCGCCCGAATCGACGCCACCACCACCGACGAAGGCTTCGCCACGCTCGCCGCGAGCGTCCGCCGCTCTGGCGCCGCGGTGACCTGGGTCGCCGATGGCGAGACCCTCAAGCGTCTCAGCCAAGCAACCACCGAACAGGGATGGGCCCTCGCCCTCGACGGCGCGGCGACCGAATCCCGCCAACGACTCAGGCACCAACTCGTCGGCCTCCGCCGTGCCGCCGTCGATGGCGTGGTCGTCGCCGCTGGCGGCACGATCGCACAGCGCGATCTCCTCGTCGCGGAAGGGATCCACACCGCCGTCGTCGACCGTTTCGACGAGGTGACGCGCGGAAGCCGTCGCCCCGCCCCGGAAGGTTGGGCCTGTCGGAGCGTCGTCTGGGGACTGTGGGAGGTGGAATCGACGCCGACACGCGCCGGGAGCCTGCTCGGCCGGTGGATTCCCTGGATCGGTGGGCCGTCCGCCGGTTCGCTCACGGTCGTCACCGTTCCGGGAGAGGGAGCAGGGATCCATGCCACCGCCGACCGGGTGACGCGGATCATCGCAGCCCATCGGGCAGGCCGGCATCCGAAACGGTTCGCCCGGCTCGGCGATCTCCCCGCCCTGCTCGGCTCCGGCGGTCAGCCCAACGGCGGTTCGGTCCTCCGCGCAGCCTGATCGGTATCCGTCCGCCGGGGCGATCGATCAGATCAGGTCTTGGCCGTGTCGAGCACCGACCAGCTCAAGTAGGCCACGATCAGGCTGGCCACCAGAAAGCCGACGTCCAAGGGGACGCTCACCCGTCGAAAGGGAACCTTGACCGCCAAGTCGGCGAGAAACAGGATTCCGACGAGCCCGGAAACGATCATCCCCGTCATTGGCAAGAACTTCGTCACCGGACTGAATCTCCCTCTGACGCGACCTCGGGGCCCCCGAACCGATTTCGCCCGATCTCCCCACGCATCATAATCGTCGGCAGGGAACAGGCCCACGGGCGGCGATTATGGCTTGAATCCGCCAATCGTGCCATCGGGTCCCGATGTTCCCGCCGTTCGTGAGGCCAAAACCGCCATGTTGCCCCCCCCGCCGACCGCCGCCTCCCTGCCCACCCCAGGCCGGGCCGACAGGACCGATGGCGGGGCCACCGCCGTCTACACCGGCAGCTTCGACCCGATCACCCTCGGCCACCTCGACGTGATCGAACGGGCGAGCCGGATCTTCACAGGCATCGTCGTCGGCGTCGGCATCAACCCCGACAAGCACCCGATGTTCACCCTCGAGGAGCGGGTGACCCTCGTGAAAGCCTCGGTGGCCCACCTCGCCAATGTCCGGGTGGCCCTCTACAGCGGCCTGTCGGTGGCGTTCGTCCGCGAGCAGGGGGCCCGCGTCCTCCTCCGCGGCGTCCGCTCGCTGACCGACATCGACGCCGAGTTCACGATGACGCTCGCCAACCGGAAGCTCGATCCCGCCGTCGAGACGGTGTTCCTCATGTCCGACTCGCAGTACTCCCACATCTCCTCGTCGCTCCTCAAGCAGATCACGCCGCTGGCGGGGGACGAGGCCCTCCGGCAATTCGTGCCGCCGCCGGTCGTGCCGGCGCTGCGGGCGAAGCTGGGTGTGGAGGCACCTGGGGAACGCGACTAGGGGTGAGCGCCGGCGGCGATGGAGTCAGTTGGCGCTGGCCCGGGACGGGGAATCACCCCCCTCGAAGTGGTGCCGCAGATATCGGGCCCGCTCGATGTCGTCACTCGAATCCTCGTCGCCGCCGCGCAACTTCTGGAGATGGGCCGGCTGCGTGCGGATGAGGAGCGAGTTGATGTCGGAGAGCTTCACGTCGCCGATGAGCCCGAGGAGCACCCCCATCCGCACCCGCGAGAGGAGCTGCATCGTCTCCTCGTTGCTGATCGTCTGGGCCGTGCGGAGGATGCCGTAGGCCCGGCTTACCTGATCGTGGACGTTTTGCTGCGTCTCGCGGACGAGGAAGTCGCGAGCCCGCCGCTCGTAGTCGATGAGCACCGGCACGACGTCGGCCACCTGTTGGACGAGTTCGTCTTCCGTCCGTCCGAGCGTGGTCTGGTTGGAGATCTGGTAGAAGTCCCCCATCGCCTGCGACCCCTCGCCGTAGAGCCCGCGGACGGCCAGCGAGATCTTGTGGAGGCTGCGGAACACCTTGTCGATCTGCCGGGTGATGACGAGCGCCGGGAGGTGGAGCATCACGCTCACACGGATCCCCGTGCCGACGTTCGTCGGGCAAGCGGTGAGGTAGCCCCAGCGCGGGTGGAAGGCGTAGGAGACGACCCGCTCGATCTGGTCGTCGACGACCTTGATCTGATCCCAGGCGCCGTGGAGATCGAGGCCGCTGTGCATGCACTGGATGCGGAGGTGATCCTCCTCGTTGATCATCAGGCTCACCTGCTCGAGCCGGTCGATGGCGACCCCCCGCGCCCCTTGGGCATCGGCATGCTCGCGGCTGATCAGCTGACGCTCGACGAGAAACCGCCGGTCGATCTCCGCGAGGTGACCGACGTCGATGTAATCGAGTTCCCGCCCCACAGGCGCCGCCGTGATCCGCTCGCGGAGCACGCGCTCGGTGTCGGCCCGATCCTGTTCCGTCGCCCGGCTGACGAACGGGAATTGGGCGAGGTTGCGTGCCAGACGCACGCGGCTGCTCATCACGATGTCGGAATCGGGACCGGTACCCCTGAGCCATTCCCCGATCGAGTTGGTGAGCGTGTCGAGCCTCATGCGTTCTCCTCCCCGGCCTTCGCGGCCGGCGGCATCCAAGCGTCCTCGATCGCCCGGATGGCGTCCCGGGCCTCCTTCGCCGATTCGTAGTCCTCTTGCGAGATCGCTTCCTTCATCCCGCGTCGCAGGCCGATGATCGCCGTCAGGCCATCCGTGCCGCTTCCGGCATCCGCCCCCGCCGGGACCGGCCGCGACGGGCGTCGGCCGGTGTGCTCGGTCGCCCCGTGGATGTTGGCGATGAGGGGATCGAGTTCCTTCTCGAACTGGAGATAGTCGTGGGGGCAGCCGAGGCGCCCTTGGTTGCGGAACTCGAAAAACGTGATCCCGCACATGTCGCAGCAGCGTTTGTCGAGGACGGCGAGATCCTCGGCGGTCTGTCCGACACCGAGCGGCCCCGCAAGCGCCCCTCCTTTGGATCCCTTCCCCTCGCCAGCCCCCGGCTCACCCGGTTCGCCGCCGTCGCCCCCCTCGGACTGATTGAGGTAGACGCGGGCATGTTCCTCGCAAAGATGGACTTCGCGGACATTGCCCGCCTCGAGTTCCGTGATGTGGAACACCGCCGGGTTGTCGCACTGCTGGCACTTCATGGCATCCCCGCACGTTCGGCCTGTCCGCTCCCGGGCACACACCGTGCCGGGGGGGAACGTTGAATCATATCCGTTCCCTTCCCGCAACGTCGCCCCGTGCGTGGGCTTCGGACACCAAATCGCCCCTCCCACGCGCCGAGGCCGTGGGCGGGCCTCGGCGCCCGGCGGGGTGGAGGT
>JBIIQL010000006.1:0-21126 GCA_044342095.1 Pirellulales bacterium | reverse complement strand
ACGGGTCGCGAAGATCACTCGCAACTGAGGAAAGGGGGCTTGGTCCTGAGCCATCACACCCAGGGTCGATGACTCCGATGATCCGAGATGGAAGCCCTCCCTTTTGGAACCTACACCTGATGCCAAGGCCGTCAAAGGCCGCGATCCGACGAAATGCCCAAACGGGCATGGCGCGCACGAAACGGGCATGGCGCGCACGAATCCGGTCGTGGCGCGCACGAAATAACGCGCCGACGATCCTGGCCGCAAACCTCCGTGACGGACGGGTCGATTGATCGTGGACAGACTGCTATCGTGTCGGCGACGCTTCCCCGCGACCGACCGCGGGCGGGCACGCTGACGCATTGGCAGGCAGGGAATCACTCGCTTGACGCTCCAACCGTCGTCCTCGCCTTGAGGCATAAGCCCATGGAGCAGGCCTCCGCCAGCCGAGATCCCGATCAGATTCCGACCGGCGTCATGCCGACGCGGATCGCGGCGCTTCGGGAGTCACTGCCGCGCTGGCGAACGCGGATTTTCTGGTCGTTCCAGGTGTTGTTCTGGACGGCGATCGCCGCGGCCGTGCTCGGGCTGAGCCGGGCCGTGGAGCCGACCGCGCCGACGCCGTGGGTGGCGATGGTGCTCCGGGTCGGCACCGGTTTCGTGATCTCGACCATCGTCTATCTGATCTTCGAACGGGCCAGGCTCCGCGGGGTGTCGCGGCGAGTGCGGTGGCCGCTGATGATCGCGGTGTCGCTGGTGGGCCTCGGGGCTTCGGTGCTGCTCCTCATCGCCGGCGGGATCAGCGGCCCGACGCTCTGGAGCGGAGCGCGGATCGTCGGGCTGCTCGTGCCGAGGCTCGTGACGACGTTCTTTTGGTGCGCGAGCATCTTCGGGCTGGAGATGATCGAGGATCTCCACAAGACCGAGATTCTCCTCGCCGAGAACGAGGCCACCGCGGTCGACCTCGAAAATCGCATGCTCCGTGCGGAGGCGGCCACCCGGACGCTCGAGCTCCGGCAACTCCAGGAGCAGATGAACCCGCACTTCCTCTTCAACGCGCTCAACGCCGTCTTGGCCACCAAGGACGATCCCGACGCCGTGGAGAGCGTGATCCGCGACCTCGCCGACTATCTGCGGTTCGTCCTCGGAGACGCCGGGACGTTCGAGCCCCTCTCCCGCGAGCTGCACGCCCTGGAGAAATACCTCGGCGTGCAGCAGGCCCGATTCGGGAAGAATCTCATCTGCCGCGTCACCTGCGATCGCTCCGCCCTCGCCGCGCTCGTGCCGCCGATGCTCATCCAGCCGCTCCTCGAGAATGCCCTCAACTACGGCGGCCAGACGAGCAGCATGCCGCTGCGGGTGAGCGTGACGGCCAAGGTGGTCGACGACTGGCTCGAGGTGGTGGTCGCCAATTCAGGCCGCTGGGTGGAGCCCGACAAGACACGCTCCCCCTCCACCGGGATCCGTTCCCTCCGCAAGCGGCTCGCCCTCCTCGTCGACAAAACCGCCACCGTCGATACGGTCATCGACCCCGATCTCGATGGCGGATGGGTCCGCGTCGTCATCCGCATGCCCGCCACGCTCAAGCCACCGGGAGGGGAGGAGCCTGATCGGATCCCCGCCGATCCGACGCCCAAGCCCGATCCCGCCGCGCCCCCGACGACCGCCTGATACCGACCGGCTAGCCCCACCAGTTTCAGGACATCGCCATGATCTCCGCGCTCCTCGTCGACGATGAGCCTCGTGCCAACGAGATGATGCGGAGTCTCCTCGCGGCCCACGCGGAGATCGAGATCGTCGGCGTCGCCGAGAATGTCGCCGAGGCCCGCGGCTTCCTCGAGACGACGTCGCCCGACGTCGTGTTTCTCGACGTCGACATGCCCGGCGACAGCGGCCTCGACCTTCTCGTGAGCGTGCCGGACGGCACGCAGGTGGTGTTTGTCACCGCCAGTGAGAAGCATGCCGTTCGGGCGTTCGCCGCCGCTGCCCTCGACTATCTCGTCAAGCCGGTCGATCCGGAGAGGCTCGCCGACACGGTGGCCCGTATCCGCAGGCAGGTTGTCGGCAAGCCGGACATCGAGGATGGCGACCCCGCCGAGGACGACGTCGACACGGTGCTGGCCCTCGACGCCGCCGTGAGCGTGCCGCTGGCCGGCAAGACCAGGTTGTCGATGGTGACCGTCGGCGACATCTGCTGGATCGAATCGCTCCGCAACTACACGCGGGTGGCGCTCAAGGCGCCGCAGGGAGTGCTCCTCTTCGGACGCCGGTTGAGCCAATGGGACACCATTCTTCCCACCGACGCCTTTGCCCGGGTGGGCCGATCACACATCGTCCAGATCGCCACCGTCGACCAGATCGAATGGAAGTCGCGCAACGAAACCGTGGTGACCTTCGAAGCAGGGGCAGTCCCCCTCACCCTCGGCCGCGTCCCCGCCAAGCGGCTCCGGGAGATCCTCACCGGCCATTCGTGAAAGCGCTTGCAGGCGTCGCCGCCCGCCCCTCCCCGACACCGCGACGCTACCTTGGCTCCTCGGGCTCGAGCGCCGCGCGGCCGATCTCGACGCCGTCGAGGAGGATGAGATCGCCTGCCGGGAGCACCGGCTCGAAGCGGAGTCGGCGGGGCCGCGCATCGCCGCTCCCCAGATCGAGTTCGAGCGGCAGGCTGCCGGTGGCACGGACGAGCGTCCCTACGGCCTCGAGCCGCACTTCCCGGGCCGCAAACTCCTTGCGGAAGCGGGCAAACGCCTCGTCGTCGCAGCCTTCGCGCAATTCCAGATCGAGGCCCACAAGCGCGCCGCGCTCGGGCACGCCCTCCGCAAACGTCGCCGTGAGCCGCTGGACCGGCTGCCGGCCACCGTCGGCGACGAGCTCCACTCCCGCGGCCCGGAGATCGGCCTCGCGCGGAGCGAGATAGCGGACTCCCAGCACGGTGTCGGCCCCGCGGAGAAACAGAACAGCGTCGGGGGGGAGCTTTGCCCCGGGGGCGAGGACGCCGTCGACGGTCCACACCTCGCACGCCCCCGGGAGGAGGAGATGGGCGGCGAGACCGGAGAGCGACTTCGGATCGACGCGAAAAGGGGAGCGGCGCGGATCGAGGAGCCACAGGCCCGTCACCCGCGCCCCTTGCTGCGAGGAGACAAGAAAGGGGCGGAGGTGGCTCGGCTTCGCCTGCGGCGCCTCGGCCGACGCTTCATGAACCGTGCCATAGGGATCTCCCCGGCCATCGAAGACGAGCGTCACGTTCGCTCCGCGCCACGGCTCACCGCCGGCCCTGCCGCCCCAATTCATCGGCGGCAGATTGACCACGAGCGTCTTGTCCTCCGCCCCGCGGCCTTCCCCGGCGATCCCGATGCTCGACGTCTTCCCCACCCAGTCGGTGGTTCGCTGCCAGGGGCGCTCGCCCGTCCGCTCGACAACGGAGCGCGGGGCGAGGGCGACGACCTCCTCGAGGAGGCTCCCCGGCGGCTCCCACCGGCAGGCGGTGCGGAAGTGATGGAGACCGTCGCGTGGCGCTCCCGGCAGCCACCCAGCCCCCTCGGGCCGCGGCGGCACCTTCAGCCAGCCGGCCTCGACGAGATGCTCGTCGGCGTAGCCGCGACCGAAAAGCCAGTCGTAGTCGCGAGCATGGGGGCCGGTGAGACGCTGCGCGACCGGGAGCCAGTGGCAGGCGGCGCTCCGCCAGAAATACCCGAGCGCCGCCTCCGCCTCGGCGCGCGTCTCCCACGACGGGGCATGATCGGCAACGAGCGCCAGCGCATCGAGATCGACGCCGAGATACGTCGGCGCGACAAACTCCGTCACCCCGCGCGCCCGTGTGAAGGCGAGCCACTCCCGCCATGCTCCCTCCCCTGCGGCGATGGCGTCGGGCCCGGCGAGATCGCCGAGGGCGAGGAGGTTCCAAGTGTGGGTGAGGAAGATGTTCGTGTAGCCCGGCTCGACGCGGCGGCGGCGGATGGCGACGAGAGCGTCGCGGGCCATCGCGTCGACAAGCTCCCGGCCGCGGGGCGACAGCCGCCGGCCCGCGGGGCGCGGCACGAGCCGGCCCTCGTCTTCGAGGCGCAAAAGCGCGAGCAACTGCCCGGCAAACTCGCAGGCGTTGGCGTCGGTCACGTCGCTGTCGCCGAGCCGCCAACGGAAGTTGCCGCGATCGGCCTCCTCCGCCCCGACGACCTGCATCGAGCGGGCCAGCTCCAAGGCCCCCTCGATCGCCGCCGGATCGAAGCCCCGGCCGGCGGCTTCGAGGGCGTAGCGGAGGAGGCCGCGGATGCCGATGGCGGGGTCGCGGCTGGCAACGATGGTTCGCTGGGCCTCGAGGCTCTCGCGGGCATCGAGCGACGCTTCGCCGACCGCCGCCGCCGGCTCACGGCGGACCCGGAGATTGCGGAAGCGGGCCGGCCCACCATGATTCTGGAGGGAGAAAAAACCGGAGAGGGGCTTGGTGCGGATCTGCGGAAGGCTCTCTTGGTCGACCTCCTGGATCGAGCGGCCATTGAGGACGACGCGGATCCGCGGCCCCACCAAAGTGACCTCGAGATCGTTCCATTCCCCGGCCGGGCGGATGGCGTTTTCCAGCGGGGCGACGTAGCGGTAGAGGGAGCCGGAGGAATGGGTCGACGGCGGGGCGCCTGCGTCGTCGAGGAGCTGGAGCTCGTAGCCGCGGATGCTCGGCCGCGTCGCCCGTGAGCGACGCCGGTCGAAAGCGCCCGTCCGCACTCCGATGCCGGCGTTGCAGGGCTCACCGTCGGCTTTCTTGCCAAGCTGAAACTCCATCCGCAGCGTGACGTCGGCAAACGGCTCGCGGGCATAGCGCAGGAAGCCGAAGCCGAGGCCGTCGCAGTCGATCTCCCCGTCCTTGACGCTCCACACCGGCCGGCCGTCAGGATGGATTTCCGAATCGGCGTGGGATTCGATCACCCAGCCATCGAGATCGCGGCCGTTGAAGATCGGCTCGAAGCCCTCCTCGGCGGCGCCGAGGGCTCGATCGCCAGGCTGGAGGAGCGACAGCATCGCCCACAGGCCGTACAGCCACCATCGAAACGAGCGGTGCATCCCCATTCTCCGCCAACCCCACTCGACGATCGACTGCCGATCCCCATCGCTCGCTTCACGTGGCGGCATCACCGACGGGTCGTTCGACCGGTCAGGTGCAATCCTCACAGAGCCCCTTGAGGAGCACCTCGCTCACCGAGCCGATCCGGTTGTGGCCGGGCTCGCTCTTGGCGCCGGCCGGCTTACGCCCCTTGGCAGTCGCGCGGGGGCGCGGCGTGATCGCCACCTCCATCCCGTCGAGACAGGAGACGCCGCCACACTCCGTGCAGACGAAGTGGGGGTGATGCGCTTGGCCCGTCCCATCGGCGGCGACACCCTTGAGCTCGAAGCGCCACACATGGTCCCCGAGCTCGACCCGGGTCACCAGCCCGGCTTCCGTGAGCTCGACGAGATTGCGGTAGATCGTCGCCTTGTCATACCCACTCCCGGCATGGGCGGCCCCGGCGGTGAGCTCGGCAGCGAGCTCGGCATGGGTTCTGGGACCGTGGGAGGCAGCCAGACGCTCCATGACCGCCAGTCGGGCCGGCGTGCAGCGTAGCCCGGCGGAGCGGATCCGCTCGCGGGCTGCATCGGTCGGTGGGACGCCGGCGGTCTTGGTCCGCCGGCCGGGTTTGGCATGCATCGCCCCAGTCTACACCACGCCATCCTCCGGGGCTCCCGACATGGATCAGCCGCCGCTCCCCCGGACGGCATCCCGATGGACGAGCGCCGCGGCCTGAAGTTGCTTGAGCGCTGCGGAAACGAGCCCCTCGTCCGGGTGATCGGCATCCATGACGGCATGTTCGAGGGCCTCGATCCGGTCGCGCAGTTGGCTCGAGGCGAGGATCAACGCCTCATCGACACGGCCGTCGCGAATCCAGATCCCCACTTCGGCTCTCCGCACCAATTCCTCCCAGGTGGTGATCCACACCTCGGCCCGGCGGCGGTCCCTGTCGAGGACGGCAGAGTTCGTCTCCGCGGCGACAGCCTGCAACTCCCTGACACACGTTTCCCGATCGGGGTAGTAGACGTAGGCTGCCATCGCGCTGAGAGCGACGAGGCCGCAGACGAGCACCACGCCAAGCACCGGCGCAGGCACCACCACGTCCCAACCGTGGCGCGGCCTCGTCACTTCGTGCGGAGCCGACACCGCGGTCAGTCGCCCCTCGAGACGGTGCTTCGGGTCGACGAGGGCAAGGATTCCACCGCAGGCGACGAGCACGCCGAGCAGCGCCAGCGCGTTCCACTCGTGGGACGCGATCCGATCGGCCAGGAGCGCCCTGCACCGCGCGGCCGGATCGGGAACGTCGGTCGGAAACGGGAGACAGAATCCATCGAACGCGTGCGTGTGCTGCTCGGGCGGGGAGTCGCGGAACGAGAGCGGCCGCTCGATGAGCCAGCCGAGCGACACCACGATCGTAACGAGGATCAGCACCCAGGAGGCGGCCGGGCGGAATCCGAACGTCCGCCACGCCCAGGCGACGATGCCGACATTCAGGCCGGCACCGATCGAGAGGAGGACGTAGGCCGCACCGACGGAATTGCCGTGATCGAACATCGACCCCACCTGCATCATCGCGTCGGTGGGGGTGATGTGGGCCGGGAGGCTGATGAGGGCCATCATCGGCGCCGCCCACGGGTCGAACGCCTTCATCGTCGTCTGCAGACTCCCTGCCGGGAGGACGACCGCCAGGAGCATGACGCCGAGCACCGCCAGCGCCGCGTACGCGAGCGTCGGCCCGGCCGCATCACGGACCATCCCCAGGCCGAGCAGAGCGATCCTCCGCCATCCTGGGGGCGCCGTGGTGGCGGCCATCTCGGCCGGGGATGACCGGGCCTCCCGCCAAGAGCGATCCCAGACCATCCCGGCGACGTTCACGACCACCATCGACGCCAGGGCGAATCCGAGGATCACCAGCGGATGGGAGAGCGTGAGACCGTAGAGGAGCGAGATCGGATTGAAGAGGGGGGCAGAGACGGTGAAGGCGAGGACGGCCCCGCCACCGAGCCCCGCGCGGACCAGTTCGCGGGCGACCGGGATCGCACCGACCGAACACACCGGCAGGAGCATGCCGAGGAGCCAGGCGCGGAGCAGCGACGTCGGCCCCCCGGCCCCCATCCACCGGAGTGTCAGTCCGGTCCCGAAGAGATGGCGAAACACCGCCGCCACGAACAATCCGCAGAGGAGCGTCGGCGCCGCGTGTGCGACCGTCTCCACTCCCCGATACAGCCCCCCCCAGACCACGGCATTGATCATGACTTTATGCTCCGTGACGCCCCACCGGCACCGCGGTCGCCGCCAACGCGGCGTCGAGCAGGCCGTCGAATTCCCCCCGCGGCAGGTCGATCCGCACACCGAGCACCGGTGCCGCGACATGGCGGACATCGTCCGGCGTGACATGCTCGCGCCCCTCGATCGCCCCCCAAGCCTGGGCAACACGTTGCCAGACGAGCAGGCCACGCGGGCTGGGGCCACGATCCCCCCCCAGCCGGGCACGCAACTCCCGCCCCACATCGACGAGATAGGCGGCGACGCGCTCGGCCACCGCCACTCCGGCCACGAATCGTTGCAGCCGGTCAAGATCGATGCCCGTCGGCAGCGATCCTGCCTCGCCGTGCCCGTCCTCCGGGCCGACCGACCGGGCCATCCGCAACAGCTCGACCTCGTCGCCGCGCGCCGGATAGCCGATCCGCAGTCGGATTCCAAACCGGTCGAGCTGCGCCTCGGGGAGCGGATAGGTGCCGAGATGCTCGAGGGGATTTTGGGTGGCGACGACGAAGAAGTGACCGGGGAGGGGATGGGGCTTGCCGTCGATGGTCACCTGCCGCTCAGCCATCGCCTCGAGCAGCGCGCTTTGGGTGCGCGGCGTCGCTCGATTGATCTCGTCGGCGAGGAGGACGTCGGCGAACACCGGCCCGGCATGGAACTCGAATTGGCGAGATTGCTGGTTGTAGAGCGTGAACCCGGTGACGTCGGAGGGGAGGAGATCGGGGGTGCATTGGACTCGGGCAAACCTGCCGCCGGCGAGCACCGCCAGCGCCTTGGCGAGCGTCGTCTTGCCGAGCCCCGGCGCGTCCTCGATGAGGAGGTGGCCACCGGCCAACAGGCACGCCAGCGCCAGGTCGCAGACTTCGTCCTTGCCGCGGAGCGTCCCCCGCAGCCACCGGCGCATCTGGCCGATCACCTCCAGGGGCGGGGAACCGACGGGGACGGCGTGGTCGGCCGGGGTTGCAGCGGCAGGCTGGACGGTGGTCATGTTGGTGTCCGGCGGAGGAGGAAAGGAAGGCTGAAGGAGCGTTTTCCGGCGGGGGTGGCGGTGACTCGGCCGAGCAGCACTTCGAGCGTCCAGGAACGCTCGGCGGCGAGGGCGATCCGCCGATGGCCGGCCCGGTCGCGGCACGCATCGGGGCCCCCGTAGGACACGGCCTCGAAAGCGCGGATGAACCCCGCCGGGGCATGCTCCCCGCCGTCGAGTGGCCCGCAGGCCGGGAGATACCAGCGTCGCACGGTCTCGTGGGCCGGCCTGGGGTTTCCGGCGATCCAAGCCCGGCGCTCGACGAGCCGCCAAGTCGCTTCCAGCGGACAGACGCTTGCCCGCCCCATCTCCAAGCGCCAGAGGCCGGTCACGGCGCCATCGGCCCACCGTCGCCAGCGCCAGCGCGTTAACGCTCCCACCATCAGCGCCGACGCCACCACTCCAGCCAGACCGACCGCGCTGTGCGGGGTCGTCGGCACAATCCGCCGCAACAACAACGCGAGCCATCGGGCAAGCGACATCCCCGAGCCGCGGAGCCGACGGCCAGGCGTCGCCTGAAGCGGGATCCACCGCCCCGAGGCGTCTTGGATCTCGGCCCACACGTGGACATCCTCGGCCGCGGCAATCACCCGGCGGGACCGCGGGTCACGACGTGCGCCGGAGACGTCGAAACCGGAGGCAAGGCGGGTGCGGAAGCCGAGATGCCGGAGGATCAAGGTCGTCGCGCCGGCAAATTGGTAGTCCGGCCCACGTCGCGAGACGGTGAGGAAATGCTCCACGGTGTCGGGCGATCCCGGGGACGCCACGGCGGACGGATCGAGCTCGGCATGGCGACGGACACGGGCCACGACGGCGGCGACGGTTCTCCAGTCGGGATTGCCCGCGTTGCCGATCCCCCACGCATGGAGCAGGGCATCGAGCCAGGCCTGCTCGCCGTCGCCATCGTCTGGAGTCTCGCCGTGGCGGAGCAGCGCCGGAGCGAACGGCAGGCCCGGCTCGGGATCCCGGCCATCGATCCCTTCCGGCCGGCTGACCACCGACACGGTCGTTCCCGCAGGCACCGTCGAGCGGGCGAGCGCGGGCAGCTCCTCGGCAGGAAGACGAAACATCGCAGGATCGGCGACGCGCGGGATCCGCATCCGCTCGGTGCGGGTCGGAAGGGGCAGCACGGGGCTCTCGAGCGTTCCGACGGTGACGGCGTGGAACTCAGGATCGTCGGCAGGAAGTGGGGCTCCGGTGGGGCCGACGCGGATCCAATCCCCACCGAGGATCTCGATGGTGGGCCGACGATCGGCCCCAGGGTCGGCCGACGTCGACCATGTCTGCCCGTCATACCGATCGAAGGCCTCGAGTCGGAGCAGGATCGGCGTCGGTCCGTCGACGGTGAGGAGCGTCCTGGCGGCGAGGTCGGCAGGCTTGTCGGTCCGCCGTCGACCGGAGCGCACGGTGGAAAACTCCCGCCCGGCATGATCGCTGTCGGCCGTCTTCCCCTCGGTGTCCCGCACCTCGCTGGCATCCAGGGCCACGGCCCGCTCCTGCTTCTCCTTCGTGCGCGGCGGTTCACCGTACTGGTCGTTGAAGAGGTCGTAGAGCGACGGACGATCGCTGGTGAGGAAAAGCTCCGAGTCGACCGGGCCGGAGGACGATGCGTCGTGCTGGCCGGCGACGAGATTCTCCCCGTCGCCGATGCCGTCGTTCGCCCACGGGTCGTTCCAGGAATCCCCTCCGGAAAAAGGCATGAAGCCGGCCACCGCCCGGGCGGCGTCGCGGATCGCACCGCTGCCGGCGGCCACCACGATCGCCACGGCCAGCACCGGGATCAGCAGCGTGGCCCGCAGCGGAGTGAAGCCGCGGGTCTCTGCGGCGGCCCGTGATTCCCGGCGGATGGCGAGCCAGCAGGAAACGGTGCCGGCATAGACGGTTTGGAGGAGCGCGGCGGCGGGATGGGCCACGACGATCGTGGCGAGGACGAAGAGAAACGAACTGGCCGCCAGGGCGAAGCGGTATTCCCCCGCGGCGGCATGGCTGGTCAGCAGCAGGAGAACGGCTCCGGCCGTGATCGCCAGGAGAAAGGCCTCCGGCCCGGGGGCACCGCCGAGGAGCGAGACGATGAGGAGCGTCCCGACCGCGGGGAGGAAGGCGATGGTGGCGACGACAAGCCCGTGGCCGAGCCTCGTGCGCCAGCCCCCGGCACCCCAGCGCGGCATCGATCGCGCCGCGAGGATCGCAAGCAGGGTGGCGGCGCTGCCGGTGCCAATGGCCCACCACCCCGACAGGCTCTCCGGCAAGGCGGTGAGCTGCTGGAAGGAAATGCCGATAGCGAAGACGAACGTCTCGAGGGGCGATAGTGGGGCCTTGACCTTGCGCGGATCAACCTCAACCACCGATGGCATCGGGATCATGGCCCACCTCCGCGAGCAGGTTGAGAAGCCCCGTGGACGCCGATTCACCGACGGGCACTACCACCAGCCTCTCCAGCCTCCCCCGGCCGAGCGTGCCCGACACGCCTGCGGGAACGGCGGCGGCTTCCGCGGCAACCACGATCCACAGGCGCGGAGCAGCTGACGCTCCATTGCCTCGGCCAAGCAGGGCCGGATTGGTGACGATCACCTCGAGGTCGGGCTTCCCGGCGGCAAGATCGGATCGTGTCAGGAGACGGTCGAGCGTTCCTTCCGGGGGCGCAAGCGCCGGGCCATCGAGGCAGGCGATGGCATCGAGGAGCGAATCGGGGAGCCGCCGGTCGTGGACGGCCTCCCTCCCCAGACGTCCCCACGCCACTTCGAGCTCGACCCCCTGCCCGAACCACGACTCGACGAGGCTCGTGGCCACCGTCGAGATCGTATCGAGCTCCGCCGGGCTTGCGTCGACCGCCGAGAGGAGGATGCGGATCACGGGCAGGCCGTGCCCGGGGCGCTCACGGACCACGAGCGTGTCCCGCCGCGCCGTGTGCACCCAATGCACCGATCGCGGATCGTCGCCACGCCGGTATTCACGGACACCGAGAATATCGCCGCTGCTCCCGCGGGCCCCCTCGGAACGGTGTCGGCCATGCCGCGACGGCGAGAGCATCGCCAACGGCAGTGGCAGACGCCACGCCACCGGCCGGACGACGAGCGGTCTGGCAACGCCGACGGCGCGCCACGCCGTCACCAGGCCGAACGGCCAGTCGCAGCAGACGCGCGGCGCGGAGCGCGGCTGCAGGCCCCTCGCCACCATCGTTACGGCAGCCTCCACGCCGGTCGGGGAGCCGTGGAGCCTTCCCCCGCCGACGCCGCTCCCCTCGGGCCAGTGCAAAAAGTAGCCCCGGTCGCCGCCGAGATTCCAGCCGGCCAGCCCCCGGAGGGCCGAGCGGACGCCAACCCGCTCTCCGACCCGACAGCGTTCCCGGTCAAACGCCACACGGCCCCGGACGGAGGCGACCAACAGCCACGGGCCCACGACCCCGACGAGGAGCGTCGTCGCGCAACCCGCCCACACCGGCCGAGCCCGGCCCGAGCAGGCGATCGATAGCACCATCGCCATGGCGGCCGCAGCCGCGACGACCACGACCGGCCGGCGCACGACCGCCTCGAGCGCGACGCTCCCCTCGCGCGCCAGACGACCGACCGTGGCCAGCCACAGCGCCCACCCCCTCCCGGAGTGGGTCTCCCGGGGGAGCGCTCCCGCCGACGTCGCTGCTGTACCGGCCATCCCCATCGCCAACTCCCCGACGCCGATCCGCCACGGGCCACAAAAACGTTGTTTTGCACTTGCATATCGAGTGTAGCTCCGCATATCGTACAGATGCAATACCGTTGCACATACATCGGCTCTTCCCTCCTCCCGCCGCGACCATGACCACCCTCCGTCCCCAAGCCCCCGCTTCCGGCTGCCTTCGGTGCCCCTGCTCGCTGCCCCCTTCGCGGCCCGGCTTCACGCTCGTGGAGCTGCTCGTGGTGATCGCCATCATCGGCACCCTCGTCGGCCTCCTCATCCCCGCCGTCCAGTCAGCGCGCGCGGCGGCGCGACGGATCCAGTGCGCGAGCAACTTGCGACAGGTGGGGATCGGCATCCTCAACTTCGCCGACACGCACCAGGGCCGGTGGCCGGACACGACCCACACCGTCGAGCCCGATCCCGTCACCGGGGAGTTCACCCGCGCGTGGATCTACTCGGTCGCGCCGTTCATCGAGAGCGTCGACGCCATCCGGATCTGCCCCGACGACAAGCTCGCCACGCAGCGCCTCGCGGCGCGAATGACGAGCTACACCCTCAACGGCTGGCTCTCCTCCGAGGCCCGTCCCTCGTTCGATCGGATGCGGACGATCACCGAGAAGACGAAATCGATCCTCGCCTTCGAGCTCTCGGAGAAGAAGGGATTCGACGATCCCTACGCCGACCACGTTCATTCCTTCGACTGGTTCACGACGACCCGCAAGAACCGAGGGCTGGTGTTCCAGGGCGTGGCCAACGAGGTAGCCGTCGGACGCCACCTCCGCTCGGCTCACTACCTCTACGCCGACGGTCACATCGAGTCGATCGCCGAGGAGGAGATCGCGCGGCTGTGCGCTCCCCCCTGGCAGGACACCGAGTTTTCCAGACCGCGCTGACGCGCCCTGGGCCTCGAGTACCGCCGCCAGTCGTCCTGACGGCGCACCACCCCGTGCCCCTCCACCGGAAAGGAGTCGCCACCACGGTAGCCCCATCGGGCCGAAGGATGGCCCGGTCGCTGCACCGAATGACACGTGCTTCCGAATCGGCCTCGGTGTTCACATTCCCCACCCTTGTTCACATTCTCACACAACGGAGTCTCCCGATGAATGTCCCGACACGCACCGCACACCCGCTCGCCACGGCCGGAGGCCGGCTGCTGATCGCGCTGGTCGCCACCTGCTCCCCCTGCCTCTTCGGGTCGCCATCCGCCCAAGCCCAACATGCCGACGTCGTCCCCTATGCCAACGGCGGCGTGATCCTCACAGGCGGCCACGACGATCTCGGCGACACGACCGCTCAGAGCATGTCCGTCTTCGGCTACGACTTCGGCGAGGACCCGCTCGATCCTTGGATCATCAACGACCCCGGCTTCAACAACAGCTCCGCCTTCACCACCGGCGTCTTCCCCAACGACGGAAAGCTTCCGACCCAGTCAACCCTCTCCCTGGCGATCGCAGGCGGGGCGTACGGTCCGCTCCACTTCTGGGACGGAAGCGGCTCGCCTTCCTTCGCGCCAGCGAGCGACGGCGTCGGCATCAACCTCAACAAGGGCTCCTTCAACCTCCTCATCGGCGGAAGCACGACCTCGGGCTCGCTCAACATCGGGAGCACGGGCGCCCAGGGGCGGGTTCACCAACACCTCGACTCGAGCATCGGGTCAGGGTGGAACGGAACGTCGTTCGCGACCCCCGGTGCGGCCGATGGCATCTATGCGTTCGGCGTCACGCTCTCGGCCGGGGGGCTCGCCTCCGAGCCGATCTACTTCCTCTACAACGTCGGCTTGAGCGAGACGGTCCACGACGACGCCATCGCCTGGTATGAGGCCAACGTCGTCGCCGTCCCGGAGCCCTCGAGCGCGACGCTGGCTGGGATTGCCGTGGCCGGATCGTTGTGGCTTGGTCGGCGACGGCTCACCGGGCGACAAGCACCCCGATGACCGCGGCCATGAAGGCCGGCAGGTCGGAGGGGCGGCGGCTGGAGACGAAGTGCCGGTCGACGACCACCTCCGCGTCTTCAAACAGCGCCCCGGCATTGAGGAGATCGTCCTTGATGCCGGGGCTACCGGTGACGCGGACGCCACGGTAGACCCCGGCCGAGATCGCGATCCAGCCGCCGTGGCAGATCGCCGCGACGAGTTTCCCCGTGGCGGCAAAGTCAGCGACGAGATCGAGGACATGCCGGTCGCGGCGGAGGGCGTCGGGCATCCAGCCGCCGGGCAGGATGATGCCGTCGAAGTCCTCGGCCCGCAGCCCGGCGACGGTCGCGTCTGACCGGCAGGGATAGCCATGTTTGCCGAGGAAGGTCCGCGGCTCGTCGCGGCTGGCGAGCGTCACGACAGCGCCGGCCTCCTCGAGTCGCAGCTTCGGATACCAGAGCTCGAGGTCCTCGTAGTCATCGCCGGCGAGGACGATCACCCGCGCTCCCTCAAGCGGCTTCGGGGTCAGCTCAGACGACGCCGCGGGGAGGCCGGCGGCGCGATGGGAAGGGGCGTTGTTGGCCATCGCACAGGCTCGCTCTCGAAAAGGGATTGGTGGCCTGAAAACTACCCCGCCGGGCCCCCTGCCGACAGTCCCCCGCCCCAGGCCCCGGACGGCCCACCATGGCCCTCCCGGGCAACCACTCCTGCGAGGGGTCGGCCGCGGGCCCGCCGGCGCGCCCCCCGGGCTCGCCGACCCCACGTTTTCCCGCCGGAATTGGGGGGGTGAAAAAACTGACTTGACGGTCTGTCCCCTCACGTTACATTCACGCCCCGGTCGACGGGGGGCCATATGAAGTGGTTTCCCCAGTCATCACCACAACATCTAGCGATAGCATGCAGATGGAGCTGCTTTCTCCTGATCGCGTGAACCGGGCCGTCTGTACCGGTTGATCCGCGGCTCTGGCGTGAACAACGGCCAGATTCGCCTGGCACACGAACTATACGGACGTATACTTTTCCAATCGCCCCTTCCTTCTTGCCCCACGGAGCTCCCCGATGGCAGCCTTCGAGCCGACCGCCGGATCCGCCACCACCCACCGCTCGGACGCCGGATCGTCGTCGGTTGACCACCTCCGGGGTCAGGATTCGAGGCCGGCCGGCCGCCAGCCGCTCGCCATCCCCGCCACCTTCTGCCCCACCGACGTGGCCAGCCCCTTCGACACCACCGAATGGGATCTGCGGACGGCCGCGATCAAGGGGGAGGATGGCAAGGTCCTCTTCGAGCAGACGGCCTGTGAGATCCCCGCCGCCTGGAGCCAGCTGGCCACGAATGTCGTCGTCAGCAAGTACTTCTACGGCGAGATCCACACCCCCGAGCGCGAGCACTCCGTCAAGCAGCTCGTCCACCGCGTCGCCCGGACGATCGCCGACTGGGGCATCGCCGACGGCTACTTCAAGTCGCGCGAGGATGGCGAGAACTTCTACCGCGATCTCTCCTGGCTGTGCGTCCACCAACACGGCGCCTTCAACTCGCCGGTGTGGTTCAACGTCGGTCTCCACCACCAGTACGGCGTCAAGGGCGCCCCCTGCAACTGGCGCTGGGACGAGGCGAAGCGTGACGTCGTCATGCCCGACAACCCCTACGAGTATCCGCAGGGGAGCGCCTGCTTCATCCAGAGCGTGCAGGACAACATGGAAGACATCATGGAGCTCGCGCGGAGCGAGGCGATGCTCTTCAAGTTCGGCTCCGGCACCGGCACCGATCTCTCCACCCTCCGCAGCCAGCGTGAGAAGCTCGCCGGCGGCGGCAAGCCCTCCGGCCCGCTCTCCTTCATGCGGGTCTACGACCAGGTGGCCGCGGTCGTGAAGAGCGGCGGCAAGACGCGTCGCGCCGCCAAGATGCAGTCCCTCAAGGTCACGCATCCCGACGTGATGGAGTTCATCGAGTGCAAGGCGAAGGAGGAGAACAAGGCCCGCGTCCTCATCGAGAAGGGGGGCTACGACTCCAACTTCAACGGTGAGGCCTACAGCTCGATCCTCTTCCAAAACGCCAATCTCTCCGTCCGCCTCACCGACGATTTCATGGAGGCCGTCGATCGCGACGACACCTGGACGACCCGCTGGGTGACCGATCCCTCGAAGGCCGGCCCATCCTGGAAGGCCCGCGATGTCCTCGGTCGGATGAGCGAGTGTGCCTGGCAGTGCGGTGATCCGGGCGTGCAGTACGACACCACGATCAACCGCTGGCACACCTGCCCCAACTCCGGTCGGATCAACGCGAGCAACCCCTGCTCGGAGTACATGTTCCTCGACGACACGGCCTGCAATCTGGCGAGCATCAACCTGATGAAGTTCCGCCGGGCCGACGGCACCTTCGATGTCGATCGTTTCTCGGCCGCCTGCCGGATCTTCTTCGTCGCTCAGGAGATCCTCGTCGATCACGCCAGCTATCCGACGCGGAAGATCGCCAAGAACAGCCACCTTTACCGGCCGCTGGGCCTGGGCTACTCCAATCTCGGCAGCCTCCTCATGGCCGACGGCTTGGCCTACGACAGCGATGCCGGCCGCGGGCTGTGCGGGGCGATCACGGCGATCCTCCACGGCACGGCCAATCGCACGAGCGCCGAGCTGGCGGCGGCGGTCGGCCCCTTCGAGGGCTTCGCCGCCAATCGCGAGCCGATGCTCGGCGTCATGCAAATGCACCGGGCGGCCGTCGAAAAGATCGAGCCGGCCTGCCCGGCTTACCTCCGCGAGGCGGCACGGAAGGTGTGGGACGAGGTTCTCGACCAGGGGAAGCGGCACGGCTACCGCAACGCCCAGGCGACGGTCCTCGCCCCCACCGGGACGATCAGCTTCCTCATGGACTGCGACACCACCGGCATCGAGCCCGACATCGCGCTGGTGAAATACAAGCAGCTCGCCGGCGGTGGAATGCTCAAGATCGTCAACCAGACCGTGCCGCTGGCGCTGCGGACGCTGGGGTATGACGAGCCGTCGGTCGAATCGATCCTCGCCTACATCGACAAGAACGACACGATCGAAGGGGCGACGGGGATCCACGACAAGCACCTCTCCGTCTTCGACTGTGCCTTCAAGCCGCGCCTCGGCAAGCGGTCGATTGCCTGGCAGGCCCACGTGAAGATGATGGCGGCGGCCCAGCCCTTCATCTCGGGGGCGATCTCCAAGACGGTCAACATGCCGCGGGAGACGACCCCCGCCGAGGTCGGCGGGGCCTACATGGAAGGCTGGCGGATGGGGCTGAAGGCCCTGGCGATCTACCGCGACGGCTCGAAGGAGAGCCAGCCCCTCAACACGAGCTCCGAGGCCGACAAGACGGCGGCCAAGGTGACGGCGGCTCCCCGCCGCGAGCGGCTCCCCGATACCCGCCGCAGCATCACCCATAAGTTCAACGTGGGGGGCCACGAGGGCTACATCACCGTCGGCCTCTACGACGACGGCCGCCCCGGTGAGCTGTTCATCACGATGGCCAAGGAAGGGAGCACGATCGGCGGGCTGATGGATTCCTTCGGCACGGCCGTGTCGATGAGCCTCCAGTACGGCGTGCCGCTCGAGGTGTATGTGAAGAAGTTCTCCCACACCCGCTTCGAGCCGTGGGGCTACACGAAGAATCCCGATATCCCGGTGGCAAAGAGCCTCGTTGATTACCTCTTCCGCTGGCTCGGCAACGAGTTCATCCCCGGCTTCCGCGAGGCCAACCGGCCGGGAGGGATGCACGGCCACACCAGCGGGGGTGAAGAGGCCGCTGGCGGAGACGCGGAGAGTGAGCGTTCGCCCGCCGCCACGAAGGCGAGCGGGCTGGCTGATGGGCAAGGAAAAGCCCCCACCGCTTCGCAGGGATCGGCCAGCGCCACCCAGCCGGCGGCCAAGGGGGGAGCCCCGGCCAATGGTTCGGCCAATCACGCTCCGCAAGCCAATCATGGAGCCCTCGCGGCCGGGACGCCCAAGCCCGCCGCGAAGGCCTCCACGGCCGCTTCCAACAAGCGGCTGGAGCAGGCTGGCGTGATGGTGCTCGAGCCCGGCACGAGCCTCGGCGACCGGCAGAGCCAGTTTGCCAAGTTCCAGATCGACGCCCCGGTCTGCGACAGTTGCGGCGCGATCACCGTCCGCAACGGCAACTGCTATCTCTGCCATAATTGCGGCAACAGCATGGGATGCTCCTGAGCCGGATGCGCTCCGGTCCGCACTCCTGAACCACTCCTGAACAGGGCGGCGGGGTCCCGTGCTACGGGGCCCCGCCGCATGTTTTTTGCCGTTCAACGACCGAGCCGCCCGGCCATTCGCGGCGGACCGGTGCGCCACGCTGTGGCAATCCTCTCCCTCCTTCTCCCGGGCTTGTCCGCGACGGTGGCCAACGGCGCGGCCCCCGCGGCGGAGCCGACACTCGAAAACTCCGAGCGGGCCGGCGAGCCACTTCCGCCCGAGGCGGCGCTTGCGGCGATCGAGTCGCGACTTTCCCCCCGGATCGAGCTTCTGGCCGCCGAGCCACAGATCCGCAATCCGGTCGCGGTGTGCGTCGATCCGGCCGGCAGGCTCCTCGTTGCCGAAAACCTCACCTACGCCGAGAAGCCGCTCAAGACTGACCCCCGCTTCCGCGACCGGGTGACGATGCTCGAAGATGCCGATGGCGACGGCCGCGCCGAACGGCAGGCGACGCTCGTCGACGGGCTCGAAGGACTGGCGAGCGTGGCGGTGGGGCGCGGTGGCCTGTGGCTTCTCTGCCCCCCCCGTCTCCTCTTCATCCCCGACGGCCATCGTCCTCCGCCGGGATGGCCCGTCACCCCAGACCCCGACGAGCCGGCCCGGCGTCTTGCCGCCGCGGTGCCGATCCTCGACGGCTTCACCGTCTCGCCGAACAGCCACCACACCTTTGCCAACGGTCTGGCGTGGGGCCCCGACGGCTGGCTCTACGGCCGCTGTGGCGCGAGTTCCCCCGGTGAGATCGGCCCACCCGGCCGCGCGACTGCCGAGCGTGTGCCGCTCCGCGGCGGCATCTGGCGCTATCACCCGGAGCGGAAGATCTTCGAGTCGATCTGCCACGGCACGACGAACCCCTGGGGGCTCGACTGGGACGACCACGGCAACGGCTTCTTCACCAACACCGTCAACGGTCACCTGTGGCGCGTGCTCCCGGGCGCCCATTACGCCCGCTCCCACACCGTCGAGCCCCATCCCTGGATCCTCGATCCGCTCGGGCCCCACGCCGACCACGACCACTTCGACTCGGGGCGGCACTGGACCGAGTCGCGCGACGGCCGGGCCGATGCCTACGGCGGGGGCCATGCCCACACCGGGTGCGTGATCGTGCCCGAGGAGCCAGGCTGGCCGGAGGCCCTTCGCGGCCGGCTGCTGACGCTCAATCTCCACGGCCGGCGGATCAACGTCGACCGGCTCGACGCCGAGCCCACCGGCATCGTCGGCCGACACGAGGCCGACCTGGCCCGGTTTGGCGATCCCTTCTTCCGCGGCACCGATCTTGTGGAGCTGCCGGGGAGGAGCCTGGCGATCCTCGACTGGAGCGACACCGGCGAATGCCACGAAGGGACCGGGGTTCATCGGACGAGCGGCCGGATCTACCGCTTCGCCTTTGACTCCGGCGACGCTCCGGCTCCGCCGGTCGCGCCGGGCACCGATCTGGAGGCTCTGCACGCTTTCGAGCTCGTTCGGCTCTTGGCCGCCGATCGCTGGCACGCCCGGATGGCGACCCACCTCCTCGCCGACCGGCACGCCGCCGGCAGATCCCCAGGCGAGCTCGACCGGATCGTGCCGGCGCTCGACGACCTCGTCGCGCGGGGCGCTACGCTCGCCTTGCGGCTGCGCGCCCTGTGGGCCCTGTGGGGGGTGCGTCGCGTCGACGAGCCACGCCTCCGGGCGCTCCTCGACGACCCATCGCCGGCGATCCGTGCCTGGGCCCTCCGGCTCCTCGCCGATGCCTGGCCGATCGACACCGTCCTGGGCGAGAGGCCCGCGGCCGAGCCGCGCGTCCGCGGATTCACGCTCGACGCCCTCGAGCGCCTCGCGATCACGGAAACCGACCCCGAGGTCCGGCTGGCGATGGCCTGCGTGCTTTCGCGACTCCCGCCGACCGAGCGAGCGCGGCTGGCCGCGGCGCTCGTCGCGAAGACGGAGCCGGGGAACGGCGCCGTGCCTCCCGTCGGCCCAGCCGACCCGGCTCCCCGGGCGCTGGGGGGGAATCACCACGATCTCGGCGCGATGCTTTGGGCCGGTCTGCTCCCGGCCTTCACGGCCGACCCCGCTGGCGTGATCGCGGTGTGGCGGGCGGCGTGCCAAGGCGGAGCGGACCAGGCGCACTGGCCCGCCCTACGCCGCGCCATCGCCCGGCGGATGACCGGCGCCGATACGCAAGCGGCCCGCCCCCTCCTCCTTGCCGCAGCGGCCGACGAGGGCCCACCTGGCTTCGATGACTGCCTTTCGGGCCTCGTCGCCGGCTGGCGGGGCCGGCACCATGTCGACCGCCCGATCGGCTGGGAGGCGCTCCGCACCGCCATCGGGGAGTTGCCCCTCGACGACCCACGTCGCGGGCCCCTCCTCGACACCGCCGCCCGGCTCGACGCGCTCTTCGGCGATCCACGCGGCATCGACCGACTCGCCGCCACGGCCCGCGACGCCGCGCTTTCCTCCCTCGCCCGCGCCGCAGCCCTCGATGCCCTCGTCGACGTCCGGGCCGAGGTGGCACGGCCCCTCGCCCAAGGGCTGCTCCTCGAGCCGGGGCTGTCGCCCGCGGCGATCCGCAGCTTGCTTGCCGGCGGGGACGACGAGGATGCCCGGAGGATCGTCGAGGCCTATCCAAGCCTCGATGCAACTGGCCGTGATGCCGCCCTCTCGGCCCTCGCGGCACGGGTCTCCTGGGGAGGGATCCTCGTCGATGCGATCGAGGCTGGCGACATTCCCATCTCGGCCATCACCCCGCTCCTTGCCCGCCAACTCGCCGGTCTCGGCGACGCGTCTCTCCGCGCCCGCCTCGCCGCGCTTGCCCCGCCTCCGGCCGATGGTTCCGACGCCGCCACCGCTGCCGTCGTCTCCACGAGCCTCGAGGCGTGGAAGGCCACACTCTCTCCACGGGTGATCGCCGGCGGCGATCCGCTCGCCGGGCACAGCGTGTGGCAGAAGCAGTGCGCCGCCTGCCACCGGATGCATGGCGAAGGGGGCTCCCTCGGCCCCGACCTCACCGGCTCGGGCCGGCGCGACCTCGACTACCTCCTGGCG
>JBIIQL010000195.1:0-6586 GCA_044342095.1 Pirellulales bacterium | reverse complement strand
GGTGCTGTTCGGGGTGATCGGGGGAGTCTTCATGGCGACGGCGATGCGCGTCGGTGCGGCGGCTCCGAATGCCGAGGGGGTGTTCGAGCTGTCGCTGCGACGGCAACAGCCGGGGAGCGAGGATCGGGCGTTTTGGCGCACGGTCGAGTCTCCCGCAGCCTGGAAGGCGTCGGAGACGGCCGTCATCGTCTGCGACGTCTGGGATCTCCATCACTGCCGTCGGGCCGTCGAGCGGCTCGAGGAGTTTGCCCCGCGGATCGCGAAGCTCTGCGACACGGTCCGGGCTGCCGGTGGAACGGTGATCCATGCCCCGAGCGACTGCATGGAGGCCTACGCGGGGAACCCGGCACGGGAGCGCGTCCTCGAGCTCGTCGCCCAGAACCAGCCGGCTGGCTTCGAGCCGCCGGCGGCGGCGAAGGCGACCTGGTGCTCCGGGATCGGGGCGGAGTCGGTCAATGAATACCCGCTCGATCAGTCGCTCGGCGGTGAGGATGACGAACCGGCCGAGCATGCCGCCTGGGCCGCTGAACTCGAGCGGATGGAACGCAATCCGAAGATGCCCTGGAAGATGCAGTCGGCGCTTGTGCCAATCGACGCTGCCGCGGACTTCATCAGCGACAACGGCGCCGAAGTGGCCAGGGTGCTCGCGGCCCGCGGCATCCGGCACGTGATGCTCGTCGGCGTCCATCTCAACATGTGCGTCCTCGGCCGGCCGTTCGGGCTGCGGCGGATCGGTGAATCGGGACGCGACGTCGTCCTCGTCCGCGATCTCACCGACACGATGTACGACCCGGCCCAGTGGCCGTGGGTGAGCCACTTCACCGGCACCGACCGGATGATCGACCACGTCGAGCGGCATGTCAGCCCGACGATCTCGAGCGCGCAAGTACTCGGGGACAACGCCCCGTTCCGCTCCCCCCGCGACACGCGGCCGACGGTGGCGATCTCGATCGCCGAGGAGGAGTATGGCTCACATCGCACGCTCTCCGCCTTCGCCCATCGCCATCTGGGCCAGTCGTTTCAGGTCGTGGAGCACCACGTCCAGACCGACGATCCGAACTCGATTCCCGGCCTCACCCGACTGGTCGACGCCGATGTTCTCCTCCTCTCGGCGCGGCGGCGGGGGCTCCGCCCAGCCGAGATGGCGGCCCTGAAGGCTTTTCTCGCGGCCGGAAAACCGGTGATCGGCATTCGCACCGCGAGCCATGCCTGGGAGCCGAAGGAGGCGATCGACGGCCGCGAGACGTGGCGGGAGTTCGACCGCGACGTGTTCGGCATCGATTACTCTGGCCACTTCGGCAATGAGCTCCGCTCGACGGTGAAGGTCGCCGCCGGCGCCGGGGGGGATCCACTCCTCACCGGCATCCCCGCCGAGGGGACCATTGAGCAGGTCGGGTCGCTCTATCGGATCGCGCCGGTCTCCCCCCAGACGCGCGTCCTCGTGGTCGGCGAGGTGCCAGGGGAGCCTGCGCAGCCGGTGCTCACCGACTTCGTTCGGCCCGACGGCGGGCGCTCGATCTACACCTCGATCGGCCATGCCGAAGACCTGGCCAAGCCGGAGGTGGTGCGCGTGCTCGTGAACGCCGTCCATCTCGCTGCCGGGCTCGACGCGCCTGCCCATCTCGACGAGCGAGATCCCCACGATCCCGCGCTCCGCTGGGTGTCGGTGCGGCGTGACGGCGGGGCATTCCCGAGCACCGAGGCGCTCCTTGCCCGCTTCGCTCCCGCTCAAAAACCGCTGTGGTGTCGGGCGGTGATCGTCCCTGATGCGAACGCCTCACACGATGGGTTTTTCGTCTTCCTCCGTGGGGACGGGTTGCGCGCGGAGGGAATCCGGGGCTGGTTCGATGGGCGAGAACTTTCGGTGCGCGGGATTCCCGGCGGGGTCGTCGTCGAAGTGCCACCGATGCTTGCCACGCCCCACCGCGCCGGCACGCTCGCCCTCGAGGTGACCGGCAACGAGGCGAAGCGGGGCTGGGGAAAGACGAAGGCGACGCTCGCGCGGCGGGGGACACCTCCCGAAATCCCGCTCGATCGCTTTCAGATCCGCTACGGCGCCGGCGACGGCGTGAACTTTCGTGACATGCCCCTCCCGGCGATGTTCGGTGGCCCGGCCGATGCGGTCACGACCCTCGAGTAGCGCGGGGTGGCCCGTCACGGCGGATCGGCGCCGCCGGGGCAGGCTTCATCCGAGGAGAGCGTGGATCACCCGACCGTGGACGTCGGTGAGGCGATGGTCGCGGCCGCCGTGACGGAAGGTGAGCCGCTCGTGATCGACGCCGAGCTGGTGGAGGATCGTGGCGTGGATGTCGTGGATGTCGACGGCATCGGCGACGACGGAATTGCCGAAGTCGTCGGTTTCTCCGTAGGCCATCCCGCCGCGGAAGCCGCCTCCGGCGAGGAAGATCGAATAGCCGTCGACATGGTGGTCGCGGCCACACCCGGGCGTGACGGCCGGAGTGTGGGGGGTGCGTCCCATCTCGCCGGCCCAAATGACGATCGTCTCGTCGAGGAGGCCGCGGGCCTTGAGATCGACGATCAACGCCGCGACGGACTGCTCCGTGACCAGCGCGTTCTTGGCATGGTTCTGGACGATCTGGCCATGCTGATCCCAGGGGGAGTTGTTGCCGTCGAAACTCGGGCAGGTGATCTCGACGAACCGGACGCCGCTCTCGATGAGCCGGCGCGCCCGGAGGGCCTGGGTGGCGTAGAGCCGCTGGTGCTCGTCGGCGGAGTCGAGGCCATAGAGCCGGCGGACGTATTCCGGCTCCCGGCCGAGGTCGAGGACGTCGGGAACGGTGGCCTGCATCCGGAAGGCCGTCTCGTCGTTGGCGATCAAGGCCTCGATCGCCGCGGCGTCGGAGGCGGCGGCGGCGAAACGCCGGTCCTGGGCCCCGAGGAGCGCGAGCTTGCGACGCTGGAGGGCTTCGAGATCGGCGGCGACGATGTTGTCGACCGGCGTGCCGGCAGCGCGGAGCAGCGTCGCCTGATGGGAGGCGGGAAGATAGGCGCTGCCGAAGTTCTCCAGTCCCCCGTTGGGGACCCAATCATTGTTGAGGACGACGTAGCCGGGGAGATTGTCGTTCTCCTTCCCCAAGCCGTAGGACACCCAGGCGCCGAAGCTCGGGGCGGAGCCGATGATCCGGCCGGTGTGGAGGAGGAGATTTTGCTGGCCGTGGAGCGGCAACTCGCCGACCATCGAGCGGACGACGCACAACTCGTCGGCCACCTCGGCGATCCGTGGGAAAAGATCGCTGACCCACAGCCCGCTTTCCCCTTGCCTGCGAAACTCCCACGGGCTTCCAAACCACACCCGATTGGCGTCCGACTGCGACCGCTTCGAGACGTTCGTGTCGCCGATCTTCGTCCCCTCGTGGGCTTTGAGCATCGGCTTGGGATCGAAGAGATCGACGTGGCTCGGGCCGCCGTCCATGAAACAGAAGATGACGTTGCGGGCCCGGGGACGGCTCGGGGCTCCGGCGGCGGTCGCGGCGCTCGAACCAAGGAGCCCGGAGAGCGCGAGCATCCCGAATCCCGCTGACGATCCGGCGAGGAATCCGCGCCGCGACGGGGCGGCAGGAGGCCTGCCGGGGCAGATGCCAGTGGCGGACGCGTGGGAAGAGGTCATCGGACGATTCTCCCTGAAGCCGTGTTCAGCGGTGATGAATGAACTCTTTGGTGTTGAACAGGGCATGGGCCACCCCCTTCCAGGCCGATCGGTCGGCCATGAGCGCCTCCGGGGTGGCGTTCGGCGGGGCAAACTCGCCCGCCGCCCCGACCCACAGTGAAAGCTCTTCAGAGTCGGGCTCGCGGCCGAGGGCCTCCCGGAACATCGCCGCCACCCGTTCGGCAGGGACGCTGCGGCCGTCGGCGAGGAGCCGGCCGGCCCAATGGTCGGCCATCGCCACGACAAACGGATCGTTCATGAGGATCAGCGCTTGCGCTGGCACGCTCGTGACGTCGCGCTTCCCAGTAGGGATCTTCGGTGCCGGCAAATTGAAGCCGACGAGAAAGGGGGGAGGCGCCATGATCGACATCTCGAGGTAGATCGAGCGTCGCCCCTCCCCGTCGAGTGGGCCGGCGAACAGCCGCTTGGCGGGGTCTTCGAGAAAACGGTGCGGCCGGATCGGCCGCCCTCCGAGCCGTGGATCGAGCCGGCCCGACACGGCGAGGAGGCTGTCGCGGATTGCCTCGGCGTCGAGTCGCCGCGTGGGATGGTGATGGAGGAGGCGGTTGTCGGGATCGGCGATGAGTGCCGCCGCGGAAGCGTGGGAACCCTGGCGGAACGTCTCCGTGAGGACGAGCTGGCGGACGAGCCGCTTCGTCGACCAACCATCGCGCATGAAGTCGATCGCCAGCCAGTCGAGAAGTTCCGGGTGGGAGGGGCGGTCGCCGAGCCGGCCGAAATCGCTCGACGTCGAGACGAGCCCCGTGCCGAATACCCACTGCCAGACCCGGTTGACGTAGACCCGGGCCGTCTGCGGATTGCGGTCGCTTGCGAGCGCGTTGGCGAGTTCGAGCCGACCGCTCCCGGCAGGGCTTCCGATGCCGTGGCTCGCGGCAAAGACCTCGAGAAACCCATGCGGGACCGCCTCTCCTTCGGCATCGACGTCACCGCGGAGGTTGAGCCGGTAGTCGATCGGGGCCATGCCTCGCTCATCCATGGAATTGACCGTCCGCGGCGGGCGGATCGTCGCTTCCACCTCCCGGTAACGCGCCACGACTCCACCAATTTCAGGGAGCGCGGTGGTGTCGTTGGGAAGGAGCTTCCGGGCAAGCATCCAGTCGAGCAACCGCACGTCGCCCGCCGTGGCTTTCCCGGCGGCGAAGCGGTCGATGGCGCCGCGCAGCCAATCGGCGACTGCGTCCCAGGTTGCCTCCTCGGTCGCCGGGGCGTCGCGATCGAAGAGCGTGGCAAACAGGTCGAGATCGGGAAGCGGGGCACCGGGATCGTCGTGGGCGACAATCCCTGTGATGCTGAACCAGCTTTTTTTTCCCACGCCGTCGTCGGCGGCCGGCAACGTCACGCCGCCGGCGGTGGCGAGCCCTGTCCGTGGTGGGAAGTTGGGATTGAAGTCGGTCGTGGCGAACTCGGTGAGGACCCTCGTGACGCCGTTTTTCAGCGGCGTGAGTGAGACGGCCTGCCACTGTGGCGCCGCTTTGGCGTCGAAGAACGCCGGGCCGCCGCTCCCCTCGTTGAGGATCGCGTTTTGCGGGATGACGAGCTTCGCCGCCCACTCTCCTCCGGCGAGCTGCACGCTCACCCACTTCCGGGGAAAGCTCTCCGGGGGAGGAAGGCGGAGGATGCCGGGGAGTCTCGGGGAGAGGGCGTAGGTATGGTGACCAGCCGGGATGACTCCGGCGACGAGCGCGTCGCCTTCGAGGGCGACGCGGACGGTACCGGCGGCGACATGGCCGTGGGCCATCCCCTCCCCTTCGGCGACCCAGCCCGCAGGTAGCCCCGGCTCGGTGAGGTCAACAAGCGCCGTGAAGCGGGCATTGGCCTCCTGCCGCATCGCACGGGCTGAGAGCCACTCCGCGGCGAGCGTTTTCCAGGCTTTAGGCACCGTCACGCTGGCGTCGGCCCCTGGCTCGGCGGCAGCTTCGAGGAGCTTGGCGAGCGGATGGCTGACGTCATCGATCGACGCCGAGATCGACGCCGCCTTTGTTCCGTCGGGATCGGCCTGGAGGCGTTCCCGGATCGTGGCGCCAGAGAACGCGACCGCCTCGCGGCTCCAGGCGACGGCGAGGCTCGCTTGGATCTCAGCGCGGAGACGCTCCAAGTCGGCGATCGACAGGGCATTGACGGACGGAAGGGAGACGTCGCGGGGCGTCCACCGCGGCGTCATGAACATCCCGGCCAGCGCGTAATAGTCTTTCTGCGAGATCGCATCGAGCTTGTGATCGTGGCAGCGGGCACAGCCCACCGTCATCGCCAGGAAGGTCTTCGAGGAGGCGTCGATCTTGTTGTCGATCATCTCCTGGTGGATACCGTTGAAGTCGAGGCTGCTGCCGTGACGGTGCTCGCCGAGATGGAAGAACATCGGGCCGATGAGGCTCGCGTTCACCCCCGCTACCCTGTCGACACGCGGCTCGGGGAGGAGATCGCCGGCAATCTGTTCGCGGACGAGCTGGTCGAAGCCGATGTCATCGTTGAACGCCCGGACGAGGTAGTCGCGGTAGTCCGAAGAGCCCCGGGCGGCGATGTCCCACTCGTAGCCGTAGGTGTCGGTGTAGCGGACGACATCCATCCAGTGGCGGGCGAACTGCTCGCCGAAATGGGGGGAGGCGAGGAGGGCATCGACGACCTCCTCCGTGGAGGCACTGCTAGGAATCGAGGCGTGGAACGATGGCGGCAGGCCGGTGAGGAGAAACGACAGCCGGCGGCGGAGGACATCGGCATTGGCCGGGGTCGTCGGCTCGATCCCGGCGGCGTCGAGCTTCGCGCGGATGAAACGATCGACCGGATCCCGCTGCCAGGCCGGATCGGCGACGCTCGGAGGCGCGTTTGGCCGCGGCGGCTGGAGACTCCACCAGGTGGCCCGCTCGGCGAGCTTCTCCTTCCAGGCTTCCTCGGGGGAAACCT
>JBIIQL010000194.1:0-6620 GCA_044342095.1 Pirellulales bacterium | reverse complement strand
GGCGACGGGGCACGGGCGACCCCGAAGCGACGTTTGAGCCAGGAATAGCCCCTCGCTCCATCAAAAAAAAACCGGCCCGGCGGGAGTCGCCCCGCCGGGCCAGTCTGACATTCGTGGCGTGAGATCCGCGCCGGCTCACGGCTGCTCGGGGAGACGGCCAGTCTCGACGGCCGGCGTCGGGCCGGTGCAGGCTCGCATGAAGGCGACGAGGTCGGCCTTCTCCTGCGCGGTGAGCTTGAGCGGCTTGATCTTGTCGGAGAGGTTCGGGTTGGCATGGCCACCCTTGTCGTACCACTCCACCACTTCCTCCAGCGTGGCCACTGACCCGTCGTGCATGTAGGGGGCGGTGAGGGCGACGTTCCGCACCGTCGGCGTCTTGAAGGCCCCCCTGTCCTTGGGGTCCTTCGAGACGACGAACCGGCCGAGATCGGGCTCGGCCGCGTCCATGCCGATGCCGAGGTTGTGGTACTTCTCGTCGGCGAGATTCGCACCGACATGGCAGGCGGTGCAGTTCCCCTTCTCGGTGAAGAAGATGTCACGACCGCGCTTCGCCGATTCCGACATCGCGAACGTCGCCGCCGCGGCCTTCGCCTCGGCGTACTTCTTCGCCAGATCTTCGTCCTCCTTGATGTCGTCCTCGTCGACGTCGGCAAAGGGGCGGAGTTGCTCGCCGTAATCGTAGGGCGACGGGCCGGTGACGAGGACGCGCTCGAAGGCGGCGATCGCCTGACCAACGGCGTCGATCGAAACGCCACCGAAGATCTTCTTGAACTGCTTCTCGTAAACGGGAATGCCCTTGAGCCGCGCGACGGCCCCTTCATGCGTGAAGCCCATCTCGCCGGGATTGGCGATCGGGCCCACGGCCTGGGCTTCAAGGGAATCGGCCCGGCCGTCCCAGAACTGCGCTCCGGAAAGGATGCGGTTGTAGGAGACGGGGGAGTTGCGGCCGCCGAGTTGATCACGGATGCCGAGGCCGGTCTTCGTGTGGGCGCCGTAGCCTTGGGCGGGATCGTGGCAGCTGGCGCAGCTCACGGTGGCATCGGCCGAGAGGCGAGGATCGAAGTAGAGCTGGCGGCCGAGTTCGATCTTGGCACGGGTGAGCGGATTCTTCTCGAGGCCTGTGATCTGGGCGGCCCCCTGCGAGAGCCCCAGCGGCAGGACAGGCTCGAGGACCGCCGAGTTCTTCGGATCGGCAAGCCAGCGGTCGATCTGCTCAACCGTGATCGGCCCGCTGCCAGGGACGCCGGCGGTGAGGGAGGCCTCGCCGAGCATCGCCGTCTCGGCAGTGGCGGATCCGGTGGACAGGCCGACGACGAGAAGCCCACCGAGGAGGCCTTCGAAGAACCGGGAGTTGCCCCGGCACGCGATCGGGAACGATTTCAACAGGCTCATAGAAAACTCCTCGGAAGTTGGTGCGTGTCCGGCGGGCGGAAAGCCTGCGGCGCGATGACGCCAGACCAGAGCTTTCCATCGTCATCACCGCCCAAAGTATCGAATTCTAACACCCTGGCCCCGGGCGGCGATTCCCCCTTCCACCCCGCGGCGGAAAACCCGGGGGTTTGGCGAACCAACCGGGGGCTTCCGGCCCCTCAACCGCCCGATTCCTTTCATCCCCAAACAACCCCCCCTACAATTGGTTCCCGGTCCTTTTTCACCCGTTCGTTTTCTCGGTTTTCCCCTCGGAGCGTTTTCTCGATGGACATTCTCGGTGAGATCCTCAAGCAGGTTCTGGAAGGTGCCGCCCAGGGCCAGCAGCAGCCACAGCAGCGGGCCCCGCAACCGCAGCAGCGCGCTCCGCAGCCCCAGCAACGTGCCCCGCAGGGGGGGCCCCAGGGGATGCCCTCACCGAACGATCTCGGTGAGATCTTCAAGCAGATCTTCGGCGGCAACGACGCCCAGAAGCTCCCCGAAGTGGTGAAGCAGTTCGAGGAGAAGGGGATGCGAGACGAGGTCGACTCGTGGGTCCGTACCGGGCCGAACAAGCCGATCGACCGCCGGAAGATCGAGGACGTCTTCGGCGATCGCGAGCTCAACGATCTCGCCCGCAGCAAGGGGATCGATCCCAACGATCTCGCCGAGGTGCTCGCCAAGTACATCCCGAGGATCATCGACGAGCTCACTCCCTCGGGGCAGGTCCAGCGGCGCCATTGATCCCTGGTCATTGATTCGCGGCCGGCCATCAGGCTTCCCGATTCAGGCTTCCCGGTGTGCGCTGCCCGCCAAGGGCGGCGCACGCCGGGCGTCGGGAGCTTCCATGGTTCCCCGGGGCTCTCCCCCGGACGTATGCTGGTCAGTTGCATGCAAGCCCCCACCAGCCAACCCATGAGCCCTGGCCGCCGCCGCGGATCTGTCGCGCCGACTCGGCGCCGGTTGATTTCCACCGTGGCCCTCTTGCTCGGCATTCCCTGGTTGCCTCTGGTGCTGGCCGCGGGCGAGGCCCGCGGGGAAATCCAGGCTGCCCGCCGGGAAGCGCGCTGCCGCGTCTGGCTCGAGGATCCTCGGCCTCCCTCCGAGACCCCGGAGGAGATCGAGCCGGCGACAGCGCGACGCTGGTCGTGGCGGTCGCAGCGGCGCGCGAGTCGGCGGCGACTGGCGGCCGAGCGGGCACGGGGCGTGGAGCCGGGCGAACAGGCATCCGGGGACGATCCTGGCGACGACACCCGCCGTGGCGCCGGCCTCACCCTCCGCGACCAGCCCTATGCCCAGCCTGACCAGGGACGCCGACGTTTCGACATCACCCTTCCGGGACGCTGCCCGGGGCCGGTGCCACTGGTCGTATGGATCCATGGCGACACCTGGCGCGACGGTACGAAAGACGACTGCCCCATCACCTGGCTGGCGCTCGAGGGCTACGCCGTCGCCAGCATCGGCTACCGCACCAGCGACCTCGCTCGATTCCCGGCCCAGCTTGAAGATTGCCGCGCGGCGATTGCCGAGATCGTTCGCCGCTCCGGGGAATGGGGCCTCGACCCGAGGCGGATCGCCGTCGCCGGCCATGGCGGCGGCGGGCACCTCGCGGCGCTCGTCGGCTTCGCCGACGATCCCGCCGACGACGAAGCCATGGCGCCCCGCTCCCCGACGGCCGCCGTGGCGATCCTCTCGGCCCCCACCGATCTGCCGAGCCTCGGGCCGGAGCACGACCGCCCCCGCTCGCCAGCGAGCCTCCTCGTCGGCGGGCCGCTCCCTGAGGTGCGCGAGGCGGCCCTCCGGGCGAGCCCCGTGTGGCATGTCTCTCCGGATGATCCACCGTGCCTCGTCATCCACGGCACGGCCGATCCCTCTGTGCCGGTCGATCAGGCCGTCCGTCTCGACGCGGCGCTCTCCGCCGTCGGCGTCCCCTCGACGCTCCTTCTCCTCGACCGGGTCGGGCATGTCGCCACCATCGGCCGCGACTCCCCCGCTGGCCGTGCGATCCTGGAGTTTCTCGATGCGGTCCTCCGCCCCGCCGCCGCCGACGCCACGGAGGCCGCCGATGCGTCTCAAGCGCCGTGACCTGCTCCGCGGAGGGGCAGCGCTCGTCACGGGGGGCGCCCTGACCGCGGGCATCGACGGCCTCTGCCTCACCCCCTTTCGGCTCGACGTCAGCCACCATCAGCTCGGGGCTCCCGAGACGCTTTTCGCGAATTCGGCAACGCCTGCCGCGCCTGCTCCCGCCGAAAGCCGAAGGCTACGGATCGCGCATGTCTCCGATCTCCATCTCCACCGCGTCGGGCCGCTCGAGGAGAAGGTTCTCGAAGGGCTCCACAACCTCGCCCCTGATCTCCTCGTGATCACCGGCGACAGCCTCTCGACAGCGCGGGGCGAGGGGCCGCTTCTCGAGTTCCTCGCTGCCTGCCCTGAGACCCCTCATCGGCTCGCGATCGTCGGCAATTGGGAGATCAGCTCCGGTGTCCCCGTCGCGCGGCTGCGGGCCCACCACGAGCGGCATGGCTTCGATCTCCTCGTCAACCGCTCGGTGAGGCTCGCCGTCGCCGATCGCTCGGTGCGGGTCACCGGCTTCGACGACTTCCGCCAGGGGCGGCCCGATCCGGTCGCGGCGCTTTCCCGCGAGGAGCCCTGCGATCATCATCTCGTCCTCGCCCACTGCCCGGTCCATCGCGACAAGCTCGCGCTCCCTGAGGAGCATCGCGCCGACCTCGTCCTCTCGGGGCACACGCACGGCGGGCAGGTAGCACCGGGGGGCGTCGCGCTCCTCACGCCGCCGGGGAGTGGCCGGTATGTCGCCGGCTGGTACCGCGACGGCGGGCCGCCGCTGTTCGTGTCGCGTGGAATCGGCACATCGACGCTACCGATCCGCATCGGGTCGGCTCCGGAGCTTGCGTGCATCGACTGGCATCTCGCCTGAGCGGGGGCGACGGCCGCGCCCGGGGGAGCCCCGCGCGCGTGGCCGCGTCAACGCCACCCCAGCCGTCACGATCGCGCCAGCCCGCCGTTCTTCTCCCTCTTGTGCAGTCGCCCCCGGGATCCGTCGATACCTTCCCGGCGGGACGGAAGCCTCCCGCCATCATCCATCACCGCATACCGTCATCCATCCACCAGGACCGTCCACACGCCATGTCCACCCCCCGCCGCAAGACCTCCTCGGGAGCCGTTCAAAACCCTCTCGAAACCTATCTCCGTGACATCAACGACACGTCGCTTCTGACGGCGGACCAGGAGAAGGAACTGGCGGTGGCGATCGGCAAGGGGGATGCCCAGGCCCGCGATCACATGGTCCGCGCCAACCTCCGCCTCGTCGTCAACATCGCCCGCGGCTATGCCAATCGTGGCCTGCCGCTCCCCGACCTCATCGAAGAGGGCAACCTCGGCCTGCTGCGGGCCGTCGAGGGCTTCGATCCGCGCGTCGGCACGCGCTTCAGCACCTACGCCAGCTACTGGATCAAGCAGTCGATCAAGCGGGCCCTGATCAACTCCGGCAAGACGATCCGCATCCCCGCCTACATGGTCGAGCTGCTCTCGAAGTGGCGCCGGGCGACGGCCCGGCTCCTCGACTCGCTCGGTCGCACGCCGACGCCGGAGGAGGTCGCCCGCAGCCTCGGGCTCGCCCGCAAGAAGCTCCCCATTATCAAGAAGGCGATCCACATCCATCAGGCCTCCCCGCAGACCGAGCAGGCCGACGGCGGCTGGTCGCTCGGCGACGTGATCCGCGACGAGAACACGAAGTGCCCGGCGGAGGTCCTCCTCGACGAGGACACGATGCGCCACGTCCTCCGCCGCATCGAGCTCCTCGACCACCGCGCCGCCACGATCCTCAAGCTCCGCTTCGGCCTCGGCGGCGGCGATCCGATGACGCTCAAGGAGATCGGCGGCGTCCTCGGGCTGACCCGCGAACGGGTCCGTCAGATCGAGTCGGAGACCCTCGCCACCCTCGCCGCCGAACTCGACGGCGTCCCGCGGGCGAAGATCCGCCTCCGTCACGGGGCTTGACCGGACCCCGGTACCGGGCCCACAACACAGGGCCCTGTCCCCCCCGTCGCTTCCGACACGTCCCCACCGCGGAGCTTTTCGTGCCCCACGCCGCCGTCGATCTCGCCGCCTTCATCCGCCCGGTGCCCGACTTCCCCAAGCCGGGGATCCTGTTCCGCGACATCACGCCGCTCCTGGCCGATCCGGCGGCGCTCGTCGCGGCGGTGCGGCTGATGGCGGCCCCGTGGCGCGACGCCGGGATCAGCGCCATCGCGGCGGTGGAGGCGCGGGGCTTCTTGTTCGCGACGCCGATGGCGATCGAACTCGGCGTCG
Source organism: Pirellulales bacterium (assembly GCA_044342095.1). GTDB lineage: Bacteria > Planctomycetota > Planctomycetia > Pirellulales > UBA1268 > QWOP01. The sequence continues at coordinate 881 of JBIIQL010000194.1, read as the reverse complement.
GCGTGATCCCGGTGCGGAAGCCGGGAAAGCTCCCGGCCGAGACGATCGAGCACGAATACGACCTCGAGTACGGCCGCGACAAACTCCAGATGCACACCGGCATCCTGAAAACCGGCGCCCGGGTCCTCGTCGTCGACGACGTCCTCGCCACCGGCGGCACGGCCGAGGCCTGCATGCGGCTGATCGAGGCGGCCGGCGGCACGGTGGCCGGCGCCTCGTTCCTCGTCGAGATCTCCCCCCTCGACGGCCGCAAGCGTCTCGCCCCCGTCCGGGTCGAGAGCGGGATCATCTACTGACATCGCTCGGACGGAAGAGGAGAAATCGCCCCCTACAGACCGGGTAATACCGGCTGCCACGGCCACTCCGGGGTGAGGAAACAAAGCCGGGACGGTTTTTCTTGGACCCGGCCCGTGCCCGAACTAGGCTTGGAAGCTCGCGGCCCGGTTCCCACCCGGTTGACCGGGCTCCCCCGTTTCCTAGCCCAGCCCCGCCCCTGCCCCGGAGCCTTCCCTCCGTGAACATGCTCTCTCCGCCGGTGATCCTCGGCATCGGCATCCTCGCCGTCCTCGCCGGTCTGGTCATGCTCCTCCTGGTCGTCAACTACGGCCAACTCTGGTTCCAGGCCTACTGGTCGAAGTCGCCGGTGACGTTCCTCGAGCTCCTCGGGATGAGCCTGCGGAAGGTGAACGCCCGGACGATCGTCCAGGCAAAGATCATGGCTACCCAAGCAGGGCTCGGCCGGGAGATCTCCGCTCGCAAACTCGAGGCCCACTACCTCGCCGGCGGCGACGTGCCACGCGTCATTCGGGCGCTGATCGCCGCGCAGCGGGCCGACATCGACCTCGACTTCGACCGGGCCTGCGCCATCGATCTCGCCGGCC
>JBIIQL010000193.1:0-6628 GCA_044342095.1 Pirellulales bacterium | reverse complement strand
GCGTGAAGATCGAGTTGTCGAGGCCGGCGATCCACACCCCCGCGATCGCCGCCAGGAGACACATCGGCACGATGAGAATGATCGCCAACGGAAGCGACCAACTCTCGTACTGCGCCGCGAGGACGAGGAACACGAACACCGTCCCGAGGGCGAAGACGATGCCGGCAGTGTTCCCGGCAAGGATCTGCTGGAGCGACAGCTCCGTCCAGGCGAACTCCATCCCCGGCGGAAGGATCCCCTGCCCCTCCGGCGGCGGCGCGGCGAGCGCTTCCATGATCGCGATCGCGTCGCCGGAGCTCGTCCCCGGCAACGTCGAACCGGTGATGTCGGCCGAGGGGAAGAGGTTGAAGTGGTTGACGACCGCCGGGCCACTCGTGTCGCTGACGGTGACGAGCGTCGAGAGCGGCACCATCTCACCGGCGGCGTTGCGGACCTCGAGCCGCCCGATGTCCTCGCGCCGCATCCGGAAGTCGCGGTCGGCCTGGACGAGCACCGGCCAGTTGCGGCCGAAGGCGGTCCAGTCGTTGACGTAGGCGCTGCCGAGAAACACCTGGAGCGCCGCATTGACCTCGGCGAGATCGACCCCCTGCGCCTTGACCTTCTCCCGATCGATGTCGACGAAGAACTTCGGCTCGTCGGCGCGGAAGCCGGCAAACAGCCCCGTCAGCCCCGGCTGCGCGGCGGCCGCATCGAGGAGCGCCGCGGCGGCTGCCTCCAGCTGCTGCGGGCCGGCCGAAGCACGATCGAGGACCTGGAGCTTGAAGCCGCCGGCATTGCCGAGGCCGTCGATCGGCGGGGCCCCGAAGGCGACGACCTGCGCCTCGCGGACCTCCGCGAAGCTTTGCCGCAGGGCGCGAAGGATCCTTGTCGCCGAGCGCTGCGGATCGACCGCCCGCCGGGCGAACGGCTCGAGGAGGACGAACATCCCGCCGGCGTTCGGCTGGCTGACGTTGGCCAGAAGCGAGTAGCCGGTGACGGATATCCTGTGGGCCACGCCCGGAACACCCTTCACGCGCGTATCGAGATCGGCCATGACCTCCGCCGTCCGCTCGGCACTCGCCCCCGGAGGGAGCAGCGCCGTGACGAGGAGATAGCCCTTGTCCTGTTGCGGAATGAACCCCACCGGAACGGTCGTGAACCCGTAATAGGTGAGGGCCATGAGGCCGACATAGAGGGCGACGACGACGATCCCCATCCGCAGGAGCCGCCCCACCACCGCGCCGTAGACGCCGGTGGTGAGGTCGAAGAACAGATTGAAGAGGCGGAAGAACGCGGCGAGGATCCGGTTGACCGCTCCCGCCCCCCACCATCCCAAAAGCGCTCCGGCGGCGAACAACCCGAGCCGCACGCTCCATTCGGCAGCCCACGGCGGCACCGGTGCCGTCGCCAGCCCCGCCGCCACGAGCCCCCGGGCCTCGAGAAACCATACGGCGAGGAGCCCTGCCAACAGCGCGATGCCCGCCGGAGGGAGCGGGTCGCGCTCGGCGGCTTTCGATCCCGCGCCGCCCGCAGGAGGGCTGCCGGGCTCCGGGCCGGCCGAGGACGCGGCGGAACTCCCAGGGAGATGCGATTGAAAAAGGAGCACGCAGAGGGCCGGCGAAAGGGTGAGGGAATTGAAGGCCGAGATCACCGTGCTCGCCGCGATCGTGAGGGCGAACTGCCGGTAGAACTCGCCGCTGATGCCGGTGATGAAGGCCGTCGGCACGAACACCGAACAGAGCACCAGCGCGATCGCGATCACCGGCCCGGCCACCTCCCCCATGGCGCGCCGGGCCGCTTCGCGCGCAGGCAGCCCCCCCGACAACCAGCGTTCGACGTTCTCGACGACGACGATCGCGTCATCGACGACGATTCCGATGGCGAGCACGAGGCCGAACAGCGAGAGATTGTTGAGGGAGAAGCCGAACAGCCGCATCGCGGCGAACGTCCCCACCAGTGACACCGGCACGGCGACCATCGGGATGATCGTCGCCCGCCAATCCTGGAGAAAGACGAGCACGACGATGAACACGAGCACCACCGCCTCGAAGAGGGTCTTCCAGACCTCGCGGATGCTCTCCTCGACGAACACCGTCGTGTCGTAGTGGATGGCATACTCGAGTCCCTCCGGAAAGCCACGCTCGAGCAAGGCCATCTCGTGCCGGACGCGCTCGGCGGTGGCCAGGGCATTGGAGCCGGGCTGCTGGAAGAGGGCGATCGTGACCCCTTCCTGGCCGTCGAGCCGACTGCCGACGTCGTAACTCCGCGCCCCGAGCTCCGCCCGGCCGACGTCGCCGAGGCGGACGATCGCCTGCCCCGTGGTGGCCAGGTCATGCCCGGGGCCGATACGAGCGGCGGCGACGGCCGGGGCACCCGGGGGGAGCGGGCCGGCGGCCTTCACGATCACGTTCTCGAAGGCCACTGGATCAGGGAGCCTCCCGGCCGCAGTCACCGGCACCTGGAAATCGAGGCCGGGGGTGGCTGGCGATTGGCCGATCCGCCCGGCGGCGACCTGAACGTTTTGCTCGCGGAGCGCGCGGACGACGTCGGTGGCCGAAAGCCCGCGGCTGGCGAGCTTGGCGGGATCGAGCCACACCCGGAGGGCGTAGTCGCGGGCCCCGAGGAACTGCACGTCCCCCACCCCTTCGATCCGGGAGAGCGCATCCTTCAGCTGAAGAAGCGCGTAGTTCGAGATGAAGAGCTGATCGAGACGCTCCCCCGGAGAGAAGAGATTGACGCAGAGGAGAATGCTCGGCGACTTCTTCCGCGTGGTCACCCCCTGGCGGCGGGCCTCCTCGGGGAGCTTCGCCAGCGCCACCGACACCCGGTTCTGCGTCAGCACCTGGGCCTTGTCGATGTCGGTGCCAAGCGCGAACGTGACGTCGATCGACGCTTGGCCGTCACCGGTGCTCTTCGACGAGAGATAGAGCATCCCCTCGACGCCGTTGATCTCCTGCTCGATCGGCGTGGTCACCGTCTCGGCAACGACCTCCGCGGAGGCGCCGGGATAGGAGGCGGTGACGGCGATCGTGGGGGGAGTGACGTCGGGGTATTGCCCCACCGGCATCCCAACGAGCGCCACGCCGCCGACGAGGAGGATGACCATCGAAAGGACGGTGGCGAAGACGGGCCGGTCGATGAAAAATCGAGAAAACATGGGGGGGGCCGGTCATTCCGTCGCGGGCGGGGCCTGCCGGGCTTCGACCGGCCGGACGACGGCCCCGTCGCGAACGCGCTGCAGTCCGCTCACGACGACCCGCTCATCCGCGGAGAGCCCCTCGGTGATCACACGCAGCTGGCCGTCGAGCCTTCCGGGGGTGATCTCGCGCATCGTCACCCGGTCGTCGGCACCGACCACGGCGACGGTCCGGCGCCCCTGATCGATGCCGATGGCCCGATCGGGGACGAGGATCGCCTCGGACGGATCACCGAAGGGGAGGCGGACCCGGCAGAACATCCCCGGGGCGATGAGCCGATCGGGATTGTCGAGGATCGCCCGGCAACGGACCGTGCCGGTCGAGGCGCGGACGGCGATGTCGACAAAGGCGAGCATCCCCTGGCGTGGAAAGCCCTCGTCGGTGACCAGCGCCACGTCGACCGGGATGGCGAGATCGCGGATATTACGCCACGACGGATCCTGGTCCACAGACCGGGCTGCCTCACCCTCGCGCGGTTCCTCGCGCCGTTTCTTGATCGCCCGTTCGCGGGCCACCAGGAGCGATCGCTCGTCGCCGAAAAAGGTCACGTAGACCGGATCGACGCTGACGATCGTCGCCAGCGTCGTCGGCGACAGGCCTCCCCCGACGAGGTCGCCGACATTCACCGTCCGGGCACCGATGCGGCCGGCGATCGGCGCCGTCACCCGGCAGAACTCCAGGTCGAGCTCCGCCTGCGCGAGCATTGCCCGGTCTTTTTTCAGCGTCGCGGCGGCCATGTCCCGCTTGGCGGTGATGATCCCGACCTGCTCCTGCGTGACAGCGCCGCGCGGAAGGAGGGCCTGATTGCGGACGAGCTCGCTCTCGAGTTCCGCAAGCTCCGCCTGCTCCCGTTCGATCTCCGCCTCGGCCTGATCGCGAGCGATCTGGTAGGTGCGGTCGTCGATGTCGAAGAGCGGATCGCCGACATCCACATCCTGCCCGTCGGCGAAGTGGACGGCCGTCACGAAGCCCCCGACGCGCGGCTTGAGATCGACCGTCTCGACGGCCGTAGCGTTCCCGGTGAACTCGATCGTGTCGGTCACCTCGGCAACGACCGGCCGGGCGACGACGACCTCCGGCGGCGGCGGGGCGACGACCGGCGGGCTCGACCGTCCGCACCCGGCCAAAATGGCTAAAGAAGCGGCCCCAAGGAGAAACAGCAGCGAAACGGCGGGGGCGCGGAGCATGGACACGACGGTTCCCGGGAGCCCTGACGCAGGATAAAGCCGCCTTGTTCGCGACGCGCCAGACTGGGAGATTGGAAATGAAGTAATTGTGATGGCGGGGAAGCCGGTCTGCAACGAACCCGCCCCCGAACTGGCCCCGAGGAGGTTTTCATGATCCCCCGCCGCCCTACCCGCCTCGCGTGCTTCTTGGCCCTCTCGATGGCCACAGGTCTGGCCGGAGCCGGATTCCTCCCCGCCGTCCGTGCCGATCAGCCGCCAGCCATCGATCCGGCGCGGAATCCCGCCGGGGCGCTGGCCGCCGACCTCGGGCCGTTCTGGGAATGCCTCACCGGTGCCCGCGAGACCTTCGGCGTCGCAGGGACGGTGAAGATCGGCGGCAGCGGCAAGCCGATGAAGGTGGCGATCAAGCTCACCCGCTTCGATGCCCACGCCTACGACCTCGAAGTCACCCACGACGACTACGCCTTGGTGCTCAGGCGCCGCGCCGACGCCACGGCGCTGGCCCTCCCGAAACACAAGATTGTCCACATCGGCCGTGGGGCGACCGATTCGGCCGACCATCTCGATCCGGCCGGCATCGGAGCCCGGCTCGTGTCATCGGCGACGCAGGTGTCGTTGGCCACTCCACTCCTCCTCCAGCCCTCCCCGGCATCGCTCACCGCCCTCTTGGTCGGCCTCCTCGGTGTGAAGCACGATTCACAAGATGCCCGATGGGAGCGCGGCGAAGGCTGGCTCGACTTCGACGACGCCGGCCGAAGGATCAGCGCCAATGCCGAGAAGGTGGAGCTCGATCTCACCGTCGGAGAGCCGGGCGAGTGCCTCGCCGTCGATGACTTCCCCGGCTATGAGACAAGCGACGTGCCGCGCGACGAGATCGAGCGGACGCTTTGTCGTGGCGTCCGCCGGGCCCTCGAGATCGCGCTGCCGGGCCCGGACCTCGTCTCGCCCCGCCACGAGATCAAGTCCGTGCCGCACGGGAAGCTCGAATGGGCCGAGGGCTTGCGGGTCGTGACGCTCCATGGGAGCCCGGAGGAGATCGGCCGGGCCCACGGCGAGTTGCTTGCCGTCGAGGCCAACCGCTGCGTCGATTCGGTGCTCCATGTCGTCGGCACGGTGGAGACAATCCGCGGGGGGACGTGGTTTCGTAAGAAGCTCGACGACGCCGCGGCCCGGCTCGCCCCCCACATCCCCAAGCGTCATCTCCGGGAAACCGAGGCGCTCGCCGCCTCGCTCCATCTCGATCCGCGGCTCGTCGCGGTCGTGAACGTTTTTCCCGAGCTCTTCCACTGCTCCGGCTTTGCCGTCTCCGGGACGGCAACGACTGACGGCACGCTCTACCACGGCCGCGTCCTCGACTACATGACCGAGATCGGCCTTCAGGACGCCGCCGCGGCGTTCATCGTGGCGCCGGAGGGGCAGATTCCCTTCGTGACGATCGGCTACGCCGGCTTCATCGGGAGCGTCAGCGGCATGAATGCCCAGGGGATCTCGCTCGGCGAGATGGGAGGCCGCGGCGAGGGGCAATGGGACGGCGTGCCGATGGCAACCCTCATGCGCCGGGCGATGGAGGAATGCACGACGCTTGACGAGGTGATGAAGCTGTGGACGGACAGCCCGCGGACGTGCGAGTACTACTACGTCTTCGCCGACGGCAAGACGCGGCAGAGCGTCGGCGTGGCGGCGACGCCGGAGCGGATCGAGTTCGTCAAGCCGGGCGAAGGGCACGAGCTCCTCGGCACCGGAATCCCCGATTCGGTCGTCCTCTCCGCCGGCGACCGGCTCCTGTGCTTGCGCGAGCGCGTCAAGGAGCAGTTCGGGAAGATCGACGAGGAGGCCGCCATCCATCTCATGGATCGCCCCGTGGCGATGAAGTCGAATCTCCACAACGTCCTCTTTGTGCCGGAGAAGCTGATCCTCCACGTCGCCCACGCCTCCCACAAAAAGCCGGCCGCGGAATGCCCGAGCGTCCGCCTCGATCTCGCCAAGCTCCTCGAGGAGGTGCCCGGCGCCCGCGGGGCGGCCGCGCCCCCGGCCGAGGAGGCGAAGGCGGCGGCCGTGCCCGGGGCCGTGTTCCGCGGCGTCGACACGCTCGCGACGGGGGAGGATCAAAGCGAGGACGCAAAGCAGTGCCTCGCCGGCCTCTGCTGGGACACCGGTGCCTTCGACGTGGCGATCGAGAAGGCCGAGGGGAACAACGGCGACCTCCGCGTCCGCTTCCCCTCACCGCTCCCCGCCGGTCCCGCTTGCAACCGAGACGTGTGGATG
>JBIIQL010000192.1:0-6637 GCA_044342095.1 Pirellulales bacterium | reverse complement strand
GAAGCGGAGCTTCTTGCCACCGGCCGCGGACGACCCGGGGCGCTTGTCCTCCTTGCCGACGACGAGCCTGGCGAGCTTGTTGCCGCCGGCATCGCGGATCTCGATGAGCTCCCCGACCCCCACCATCCCCGCCTTGATCTTCTCCGGATCTGGCTCGATGACGCCGTAGGTTTCGTGGTCGGCCGCCGACGTGGTGACGACGTCGAGAGATTCCAGATCCACCAGTTCGGTCGCCGCCGCGGCGAGGTGATCCTTGGCGTCCGCCGGATAGTTCTGATGGGAGGGGAGCACCCACACCCCCCCTGCCTGCACCACCTTGAACGGCTGGAGGGTGGCCAGTTCTTCGTCGTACTTCACCACCTCGAGGCTGGCCGCCTTCTGGACGTCGGTAAGCTCGGGAAAGAGGATCCGCTCGGCCTCCGGCTTGACCTCACGGCTCTGGTAGCGCGGCTGGGCGAGCCAGCCGAGGAGGAGCATGCCGGCACCGCCGAGGAGGAACAGGGAGGTTCGCCCCCAGATCCCACGCGACACCCCGGCGTCCTCCTCCACGACACGACGAACCCGGGCACCACCTCCCCCGGCCGGCGTGGGCGGGGGAGCGTCGTGGCGATCGTGATTGTTCCGGGGCTTGTGGTCTTCTGCCATGATCCTTCTCTCCGGGGAACTGTCCCGTGTCGGTCGGCTCTCGTGTCGGTCGGCCGTGAGGTCGTGGGGGGGCCGGCCGTGGTCGCTCACCGCAACCGCGTCTTCGCCACGCCCTCGCGTTCCTGGGCCCGCCGTCGGAAGTAGACGAAGAACGCCACCACCAGCGGCGGGATCGGCGGAAGGAGCACCGCCAACCACTTCTGGCGGTCCTGTTCCTGCCGAACCTTGGCGCCGAGTTGGCGTTCGACCTTCTCCATCTCGATGTCCCGCTGCCGGGTGAGCTGTTCGGTCTTCGTTTCCAATCGCCGCTGGGCCAGCGCCCGCTTCGCGGCCAATTGCTGCATCATCTGCATCGCGGCCTGGGGATCGGCGTCACCGGCGGCCTCGAGTTCCTTGATCTTCCGCTCGAAATCCCCCACCTCCTTCTCGAGTTGGCCATTGGCCTCCCGCTCGGCGAGGTCGCACTGCTCGATGAACTTCTGCCGCTCCGAGTCGGCCTGCTCCCTCGCATCGGCGACGGTCGCCTCGATCCGCTGGAGCGTCCGGTGCTTCGGCTTTCGCTTGCGGATCTCGAGAAACCGTTCGTCGCCGGCGAGCGAATCGAGGATGTTGAGGGCGAAGGTGACGTTGTCGAAGTCGAGACCAAAGACCTCGTCCTGGCGGTTGCGGAGGCCGAAGATCCTGCCATCGAGGAGGTCGATGTCGGCGACGACGACCGCCTTGATCGGAGCCCCCTCGGCGCCGGCCGGGGGACGACGTTCGATCGCAGCCGCGAGAACCATCGCCTGCTTCCCCTGCTTCTCGAAGACCTGCAGTTGCGCCATGTCGCCGCGGTTGCGCATCACTTGCTCGACCTCGATCGTCCCCGATCGCGTGCTCGTCTGGACCAGCGGCGTCCAGTCGACGTCGGCCGTGTCGTCCTTGGAGACGGCCCCGGGGAACGGGAACAGGACTTCCTGGAGACCGGAGGTGACGGCGCTGGCCTGGCTGAACGAATCGGCCTTCCCCGAGCCCATGCCGAGATCGTTGTCGATGAAGACGAACTCATGGGGCATCTGCAGCTTCGGATGGGGGTTGTAGTCCTGCCAGATGACGAGTGATCCCGCCCCCATCTGCCCCATCGCAGGGCGCCCTTCCCGGGCCGCCGGCTTGGCACCGAGCACCTGCCAGAGGAGCCCGATCTCCCCCTTCGGCTGCCCCTGTGGCTGGAACATCGCCATCGGCCCGCCGGGGCCGCGCCGCGGCTGGTCCGTCCCGGGGACGCCCGTCATGAGAACGGGGAGCGGGTCCTCGAAAATCGCCACCGGCTGGCCGCCCCGCACCGCGGCGACGAGATGGCCCATTTGTTCAGGGCCGAGGCTCGACGGCTGCACGGCCAGCAGGACGTCATACTTCTCGGTGATCGGCGCCGAGGCATCGACCTGAACGACGTCGTACTGCTTCTCGAGCTCATCGACGATCGCCTGCCGCGGCCGCTGTTGGCCCGTCATCATGTCGACGCCGCCGAACAGGTCGGCGTCGGTCGTGAGCACGCCGAGGCGCTTCCGCCCCTCGTTGCCTACGGTGGAGATCGAGCGGATGAGCTCGTACTCGACCGGTGTCCCCGTGTCGAAGAACGGCACGACGACCTTCTCCAGGCCGCTTGTGAAGGCACAGCCGAGGAAGATGTCCTCGTCGCGGTAGGTGCCGCGCACCCGGGACATGACCTTCATCGGCTCGATGCCGAACTGCTGCCGGGCCAGGGCCGCCGCGTCCGTCTTCGGCTCGGTCGACACGACCTGCACGTTCACCTTGCCCCGCCCGAGGCGCTCGAACTGGCGAAGCATGTTGAGGAGCGTGAGGCGTGTCTGCGCATATTCCTCGGGGACGCTCGGACTGACGTAGGCGGTGATCTCCACCGGGCGGGGAGGATTGAAATCCGCGAGGAGCTTGCGGGTGTCGGTCGAGAGGGAGCTGATCCGCTCCTCGGAGAGGTCTTGGCGGATATCCATCGCCCGACAGACGAGCACCGACCCGAGTGCTACCCCCGCCAGACCGAGGGCCCGCATCGCGAAATGAACGCCGAGCTTCGCGCCGTCGCGGCGACCCGTCCAGTGGCGGCGACCGATGAGCACCATGGCGATGTACAGCGCGACGGCCACGATGCCGAGGAAGAACGCCACCGACGAGAGACTGACGATCCCGCGACCGAAGTCGGAGAAGTTCTCGGCGAGGCTCCAGGCCCGGACGCGATCGGCCGTCTTCGGATCCATGACCGTCACTGCCTGATCGGCCACGGCCAGCGGCGCGTTGAGAATGAGCCCGAGGATGAAGGCGACGGTGAGGTTGCTCGTCAAGAAGCTCGCCACCATCCCGATGGCGAGCATCGCCAGCCCAACGAACCAATAGCCGAGGTAATTGGCGAGGAACAGGCCGCCGTCGGGGGTGCCCCAGCGCAGCAGGATGATGAGGTTGCAGATGCAGGAGAACATCAAGGCGACGGTGTAGATGCCGACCGTGGCCAGATACTTCCCGAACACAACCTCCCAGTCGCTCGCCGGGATCGTGAGGAGCAGTTCGTCGGTCCCCTGGCGGCGCTCGTCCGCCCACACGCTCATCGTGATCGCCGGAATGAAGACGAGGAGGATGTAGGGGAGATAGCGATTGAGCTGATCGAGATTGGCGAGATTGGAGTTGAAGAACTCGGGCGGCCAGAAGGCCGCCAAAGACCCCAGCAGCACGAACACGCAGATGAAGACGTAGCCGGTCGGGCTGGAAAAGTAGGCGACGAAGTTCCGCTTGAACACCGCGTCGAGAACGTGCCAGTTCATGTTGCTTCCCCGGACAGACTGTTGAACGGATCGGTTGGTTGGTTGTCGATCGGGGCGAAGATCCCCGGACGCGGCTTCGCCGGTCAGAGCGGGCCCTGTGCCGCCGGGCACCCCTTCGCCCTGCCGCGGCCGGACATCATGCCGACCGGGTCATCTCGTAGAAGCGTTCGTCGAGCCCACGGCCGTCACGGACGAGGTCCGCCGGCGTGCCGTCGAACCGCTTCCGCCCCTCGGCGATCAGAATGACACGGTCCGCCAGGGCATCGACCTCTTGGAGGATGTGCGTGGAGAGGAGGATCGTCTTCTTCTCCCCGAGCCGGCGAATCGTTTCCCGGACTTCGCGGATCTGGTTTGGATCGAGGCCGCTGGTCGGCTCGTCGAGGATCAACACATCGGGCTCGTGGAGGAGCACCTGAGCCATGCCGACACGCTGCCGATAGCCCTTGGAGAGCTTCGAGATGGCTTTGCCGATCACGCTGCCGAGTTGACACTGCTTCACGACCGCCTCGATCCGCTCTTCCTTTTGCCGCTTCCCCATGCCGCGGGCATCGGCAAAAAACTCGAGAAGCGTGCGCGGCGTCATGTCGGGATAAAGCGGGCCGTTCTCCGGGAGATACCCGAGCCTCGTCGCCCCCGCGAGGCGGTCGGTCGACATGTCATGGCCGGCGATCCGCGCCGTCCCGGCCGACGGGGCCAAGTAGCCGGTGAGGATCTTCATCGTCGTGCTCTTGCCGGCCCCGTTGGGGCCGAGGAACGCGACGACCTCGCCCCGCGGCACGCGGAACGAAACGTCCTCGATGGCGATGAAGGGACCGTAGTACTTGCAGAGGCCATCGGCCTCGATCATGGCTTCTCCGCCAAGACTGTTCGTTTCAGACATGGCTGATTGGCTACTGGACGAGTGGAGGGGGATCGCAAGCCACACATTCTTAGGTGGGGAGCCCCCACTGGGCAATCCCCCGCCCCCTCCGACTCGGTCGGGAGAGCGAATCAGGCGGGCACGGCCCGGCCGCCGGGGAGCGGCTCGAGCCAGGGGCCGGCGGCGTCACGCCGCCAGGCGAGATGGCAGCGCCAGTCGTCGAGCGTGTCGGGGTGGTCGCGTCGGACATGCACCCCGCGGGTCTCCTCCCGCTCGAGCGCCGAGCGGATCATCAACCGGCAAACCTCGAGCATGTTCTGGAGTTGCCAACCGGCCGGGTCGGCGAACTGCCTCGGCAAGACGTACCGACACCACCCCTCGACGGTGTCGCGCGCCTCCTCGAGCGACGCGCCGGTCCGTTCGACGCCGACATGCCGCCACATCAGGCTGCGGAGCGAATTGCGGATGTCGGCCAAATCGAGGGCGCCACGCGTGTCGGGGACGCGGGGATTGGCGAGGGGGGGAACGCGGAAGTCGTCGGGGGGGCCGGCGAGAATCTCGGCGCTCGCCGCACTGCCCGTTCTCGCCCCGTAAACGAGCCCCTCGAGAAGGCTGTTGCTCGCCAATCGATTGGCCCCATGAAGGCCGCTCGACGTCACCTCGCCGGCGGCGAACAGCCCCGGCAGCGTCGTCCGCCCGAGATCGTCGACCGCTGCCCCCCCCACCATGTAATGGGCCCCAGGGCGCACCGGGATCCTGTTCCGCGCCAGATCGAGGCCAAACTTCGCACAGATCTGCGCCATCCCTGGGAAGCGGGCCAACACCTCGGTGGGATCGAGATGGGAGAGATCGAGATAGACGTTGGAATGGTGGGTGCGGGCCATGACGACCGTGATCGCGCGCGACACGACATCGCGCGGGGCGAGTTCGGCGCGGGGATCGAAGTCAGGCATGAAGCGGTGGCCGTCGCGATCGACGAGCCAGGCCCCGGCTCCCCGCACCGCCTCGGTGATCAGGCTCCGCGACCCGCCGGCGATGTAGAGGACCGTCGGATGGAACTGCATGAACTCCATGTCGCGGAGTTCACACCCGGCGCGCCAGGCCAGTGCCATGCCGTCGCCGACAGCCCCCTCCGGATTGGTCGACTCCCGATAGAGTTGTCCCGCGCCCCCGGTGGCGAGGATCGTGCGCCGGGCCCACACGAGCGTCTTGCCGTGGGAGCCGTTCCAAACCAGCGCCCCCCGGCAGACTCCCTCGTGGCTGAGGAGGTCGATGGAGAAGGTGCCGGGCCAAAGCGCGATGTGGTCGAGCCCCCGCACCCGTTCGATGATCGCCCGCATCACCTCGCGGCCGGTGGCGTCGCCGAGGGCATGAACGATCCGATGGTGGCTGTGCCCCCCCTCGCGGCCGAGTTCGAGGAGCCCGTCGCGCTCGTCGAACTTGGTTCCCCAGGTGATCAGTTCAGCGATCCTTTGCGGCGCCTCGCGGACGACCGAATCGACGACGGCGTCGTGACAGAGGCCACCGCCGGCCACGAGCGTGTCGGCGACATGGTTGTCGAAGCGATCCTCCGGATCGACGACCCCCGCGATCCCCCCCTGTGCCCATTGACTCGACGACGTGAGAAGATCGTCCTTCGTGACGACCGTGACCGACAGCCGTGGATCGACGGCGAGCGCCGCCCTGAGCCCGGCGACACCACCGCCAAGGACGAGCACGTCGGTGAAACAGTGCTGCACCCGCTTCGGACCGAAGGCGACGAGGTACCTCGGGCCATCGAACACCTTGGTCATTCTGCGCTCGTTCCCTGGGTGTAGGCCTTGAACTGCTCCCGGTATTCGCTCGGCGGCCGGCTCCGTCGCCCCTCGGCCTGCCCCCCCTTCACGTCCGCAGGCACGTCGCGGCTGCTGCGGGCCCCATCAGGACGCAGACCGAGGCTCCGCACGGCCCGATCGAACTCGCTCCGCTTGACTGGATCGTTGCTCTTTTCCAGGGCCCGCATCGCCTCCCAACGCTGGAGAAACGCCCGGGCTTGATCCCGCGTCCAGCCGAGTTCGTCGAGGAGTTCCGTCCGTCCCTTGTCGAGATCGTCCTTCAACGCCCTGACCGCCAGATCGGCGGCGTTGCGGGCGTGGGCCGTGTCCTGATCTCCCCATTCGGCTTCGGTCTTGGGGGCGTCGCCATCGCGGCGCGGAGCCTGGTCGGGGGCCAGTCCGTCGCCATTCGACCAGCCTCCGCTCCCTGTCGGGCTCGCGGACGATCCGGGCTGACCTGGGGCCGGCTGCGATGGATCCGCCCCACCTCCCCCTTCCTGATCGCCTTC
>JBIIQL010000191.1:0-6639 GCA_044342095.1 Pirellulales bacterium | reverse complement strand
TCGATCGGCGGCATCATCGCTGCCACGCCGTTCGACGAATTCGGCCGCCGCATCCTTACGCTGTCGACGGCCTCCGGCCGACTGGACGTCGTCCAGGGGATCACCGAGATCACCCCCCGTTGGACCCGCGTTCAGGGAGTCCTCACCGACAACCCGCTCCTGCTCGATATGCGCCTGTCGACCGGCGCGATCCCCCGCGATCAACTGCGAACCGTTCTCGACCGACAGACCGATCCGGCCAGTTCGGAGGAGCGGCTGCGGATCGTGCGACTGTTCCTCCAGGCGGAACGCTACGAGGAGGCGAGAGCCGAACTCGACGGCGTCATCCGCGATTTCCCCGGCCTGAAAAACCTCTCCGAGGAACAACGCAGCCTGGGAGAACTCTCCGCCACCCGGCTCCTCGAAGAGGTCCGGCTCCGCGGCCGATCGGGCCAGGATGCCCTGGCGATGGAGATCCTCGAAAACTTTCCGGCCGACGAGGCCTCCGCCGAGACGATCGAGGCGATCCGCGAAGCCCGCGATGCCTACCGCGACCGCCAAGCCTCGGCCGAAAGGCTTCTCCGCCTCCTCCAGGAACGCTGCGATGCCCTCGATGACGACGAGACCCGCGCCGCGTGCGCGGGGGTTCTCGACGAGATCGCCGCGGAGATGACCTTCGCCACGCTCGATCGGCTGTCGGCCTTCGATCGAATGGGAACCGAACCCGATCTCGCCGCCGAACGGGCTCTGGCGATCGCCATCTCCGGATGGCTCCAAGGGGCCGCGGCGGCTGGCGAAAACCTCAAGCTCGCTCTCTCCGCCGCGCGCGTCCGCGATCGCCTCCGCGACTACCTCCGCAGCAACGACGCCGCGGCACGCCAAGCCCTCCGCGACCAACTGGCCGACGAGGAGGCTGGCGACGCGGCGACGATCGCGAGCCTGGCGCGACAAATGCGCCCGCCGGTCGATCCCCCGGAGCCGACGGCCCCGGGGCTCCATGAGTTCGAGTTCACCGGTGCCGACGGGCAGACGATCAGCTGCCTCGTCCAAGTGCCGCCGGAATACGATCCCCTCCGCCGCTATCCGACGGTCGTCTCGCTCCACGCCGCCTTCACGACACCGGCCGACCAGATCACTTGGTGGGCCGGCCCGCCTGGTCCCGACGGGCGCCGGGTCGGTCAGGCGACCCGGCACGGCTGCATCGTCGTCGCCCCGCGCTGGACGGAGGAGGGGCAATCGACCTACGGCTACTCGGCCCGCGAGCATGCCGCCGTTCTCGGCGCCCTGCGGGAAGCGCAGCGCCGGTTCGCGATCGACACCGACCGCGTCTTCCTCTCGGGGCACTCCCTCGGCGGTGACGCCGCCTGGGACATCGCTCTGGCCCATCCCGATCTGTGGGCGGGGCTCGTGGCGATCACGCCCGGCGCCGGCCGCTACGTCAACCACTACTGGCACAACGCCCGCACGCTGCCGATCTACGTCGTCGGGGGCGAACTCGACAACGGCACGTTCGCCCGCAACGGCATGGATCTCGACCGCTACCTCTCCAAAGGTTTCGACACCACCTACGTTGAATACCGAGGACGCGGCCACGAGCACTTCGCCGACGAACTCCTGCGGATCTTCGACTGGATGGAACGCCGCAAGCGGACGTTCTTTCCCACGACGATCGATGCAGTGTCGATGCGGCCTTGGGACAACTTCTTCTGGTGGGTGGAGCTTTTCGGCGCCCCTCCGAAGACGGTCGTCCTGCCGTCCCAGTGGCCGCCCGGACAGGGAGTCAGGCCGTTCACCCTCGACGCGAAGACGACGGCTACCAACGGCCTGATCATCCACTGCGGGGCCGAGAAGGTCCGGGTGTGGCTCTCTCCCGATCTCGTCGACTTCACGCAGCCGGTGAACGTCAGCCTCGACGGCCGAAAGCTGTCCCGGGACCCGGTCCAGCCCGACGAGACGGTGCTCCTGGAGGACCTGCGGACGCGGGGCGATCGCCAGCACCCGTTCTGGGCCGTCCTCGAATCGACGCGCGGTCCTGCGGCCGGCACGGCGCCGGCGACGCGGAAGGGGGCGAAGGAGAACGCCCCCCAGCCTCGCTGACCTCCGGCTCTTCAACCTCCCTCAAACGACAGACGCCGCGGGAATGAATCCCGACGGCGTCATGGGTCGGGGTGGGCCGAAGCCACCCGATGTCAGCGGCCGACCGTGTCGGAGGGCTCGCGGGCCACCGCGTCACTGCGACCGTCGCGGGGCAGGGCGACACCGGCGATGTACCACCCTTCAGGGACGGTCTCCATCCCCACCCCGGCGGCGCCGAGGTAACGCTGGATCACGTCGAACTCCGGGAGCGTGCTGCCGTCGATACGCTGTTCCCGGACGCTCCCCTCCTTGCCGTCACCGAGGACGACGTTGAGCAGCTGCCCCATGAGGCTCTTCGACTTCGGCATCTCGCCGCGACGGAGCATCTCATAGGCCGGGCGGATCGTCTCATCGCCGCGCCCGAAGCTCCGCAGGGCCGTTTCTCCCGGGAACAGTCGGGCCAACTCCTCTGTCACGACGCCGTAGTCGCCGGTGTCGGCGAGCGTGCCGTCGCTCGCGGAGGTGGCGAGGACGCGTTCGAGGAAGTCGCGGTGCGAGGCGAGGAGGAGATGGCCGTGGGCGATCGTCACGGCCGAGTGCGGCAGGAGCTTCTCCTCCCGATCACGGAGCCGTCCGCGCCGCCCCTTGGCCTCCGAATCGGCCTCCGAGTCGGCATGGGCCGAAACGAAGCCGGGCGTCTCGATCTCGAGCTTCGGGATCGCGTCGGTGCGGTCGATGAGCTCCCAGATGACGTGGCCGTCGAACTCCACCTTCCGCATGTCCGGGTCGGTCGCCATCGACTTGGCGACCGTCTTGGCGACCTGCTCGGGGTTGTGGGTCTCGATGGCGATCACGAGGCGCTCGCTGTCGATGTCGATCGGCATCGTGTGGTCGCTGATGATCGACACGCGGGTGCCGAGGCAGCCGACGAGGTCGTTCTCGACGTCGATCTGCGGTCCGTCCGGATCTTCCTTGAGCGACGCGATGACGTCCTCGAACACTCCCTTCTCACCGACGACATCATCGACGAGCGATTCCGCCGAGGCGAACGCCGTCTTCATGTCCCACTGCATCGTCACCCAGCTCGACACGTCGCGCGGCACCCAGGTCGGCGGATCGAGCCGGGCGGTGTTGGGAAACTGGAGCATACGGGCAGCAAGCTTGTAGCGATCGGGGGCGAAGGCCTTCCGACCTTCGAGCGGCGGAGCATGGATGAGGGTGTGGTGGCGGAGATCGTGGAGCCCGTCGTCGAGCACGATCACCCCGCCGACGGCCTTCACCGCGTCGAAGCCCTGGCGACCGAGGATCGCCACGTAGTCGGGACCCTTTCGCTTCTCGCGGGGCGGATTGGCGGCCTGAACGGCACGCGCGAAGCCGAGGGGATCGACGAACCAGCGGATCGGCGCAGCGGTCGCAGAGACCTTGTCGGAGCAACGGTCGGACACGGCCTTGTACGACGCGACCGTGGCAAGCCCGTCGGCCCGGCCCGAGAGCGACGACGCGGTCTGCATGACGACGGCGGGATCGTCGCCGACGATGAGAGCATCGGGGCGGAGGACGATGGCGACGCGGGTCGGGAAGGCGGCCCCCGGCTCCTGCGGCACTTCGTAGACGGTCATCGTCGTGCTGCCGCCCGACGTCGAGGTCGCTTTCGTCGCCTTCCGTTCGGCGAGCCTCTCGCCGATCGTCTCCACCAGTCGCGTCGCCTCGTCACCGTGGCCGGTGGTGTCGACGAGGATCACGGTCGCGAGCTTCCCGGCGGCCGGCTCGATGACGCCGAGGGCCACCTCGCCCCCCGGCACGCTCGAAAGATCCTCGAACGACAGCCCGAGCTTCCCGAGACGCTGCCGGCCGGCCCTGCGGGCCTGATCGCGGACGCTCTCCACGAAGGGACGCATCTGCGGGTCTTTGAGCAGTTGGCCGTAGTCGGTGTTGTCAAAGCTTTCCTGGAGACGGCGGGGATCCGGGGTGCTCACCCAGACCCGCGTCGTCGCCGGGAAGACCGTCTCGCTCGGGGCGAAGCCGGCGGCCTCGACAGGGAGCGCCGGACTGACGGAGGCGACGGCCGCCATCCAGACAGCGGCTCGACGGATGACTGCAGGGAGGTTCGTTCCCCACCGCCGACGACCGGCCAACAAGCTTCCGTGCACGAGAACTCCTCCTTGAAGTCACCGCATGGGCGCGACTTGGGTGCGCTCCCCCTCCTTATCGTTCCGGCTCGGGGCGAATCTGGACCCGATCACGGCGGACGCATTCCCTTCGCCAACCGGCCGGGAAAGGTGCGCAAGCCCGGCAAGATCGTCCTCCGCTCAGGCCGGCGGGTACGACACCGCGAACATCCAGACCACGACCAGGGCGGCGACCACCGCCGCCAGGGCGGTGCTCCCATCGGCACGGCGGCGGACGAGCGACGCCACCCCCCAGGTGACCGCCGCGGTGACGGCCAGGAGAGCGATCGTCCTGATCGCGCCGGCCGATCGCTCGCGATCACCGGCGAGGAGGGCGAGTGCCACCAGCGAGGGCCATCCGAGCAGGAGCGCATGAAAGCCGACAGACTCGGTGACGAGATCGGTCATGCCCAGTCGCGTCCCGCCACGCGCAGGCCGAAGCGGCACGGCCCCCATCAGCCGGCCCCATCCGCCGCCGAGGGCGACCGGCGAAATCGTCGCCTCAGGCACAGCCAGCGCCACGAAACAGGCGATGGCCACGATCGAATTGGCGGCGGCCGCCTGGGGAGCGAGGAACAGGCAGACGACCATCCCGGTCAGGGCCGCCGCCATGCCGACGAGATCGAGCCTGCCCCGCGCTGGTTCACCCGAGGCGATCAGCCGACCGTTCCCCCGCGGCTTCCGGGGGGCGACGGGGATCTGGGCCACGATCGCCGCGGCACCGGTCGCCGCGGCCACGGCGACGAGCGTCGCGCCCCCGCGCGCCGCGAGGCTTTCGGGAAATCGGCTCCATCCTGCGGCTCCAGCCAGCCCGACCCCCGCGGTGATCAGGAGCGCCCCACTCGCCCCGTCCGCCCGATTGGCACTCGTCCGCTCGAATAGTTTGCACAGCGCCGCCGAGAAGCCGACACCCCCGAGAAGCCCGATGAACGCAGCACCGGACGCCCCTCCCGGGCTCGTCAGGGCCCCGATGGCTCCGCCGATGACCGGCCAGGCAAGCCTGGCCAAAAGGGCCGCGATTGTCGCTGGGATGCCCCCGACGTGGCCGCCCGGCGCGGCGGCCCCCGTGCCGAGCGCGGCCACCGCCAGGAATCCCCCGAGGAGGAATCCGACCACAACATCGGGTGCACCGACCACGCGTCCGCTACCCGCGACCGATACGCCGCCGATCGCAGCGAGGAAAAGGAGCCAGGACGCCGGCCTGCGCGCCTCGACTCCGAGGAGGATACCGAGGTGATTCATGGGGCTCTCCCGTCAGCAGGATCGACCGAGCCACGGGCCTGCAAAGCACGATCCCGGATGATGCCGCGGATGACGTTAGCCACGATGATAGCGTTGGCTCCCCGCACGATCTCGTGGTGCTCCCCCGGGATCGGGTGCACCGTCACCCCACCAGGACACCAGCGTTTCCACACTCCGAGCGCCGCCGGGAGGGAATCGGCCGACTGGAAATAGTCGACCCGCCCGGGATAGCGCACGGCCCGGTAAGACGCCACGAGCGCTCCATGGCGATCGCTCCGGATCGGATCGACCGCTCGCCACTGTCGGGCAAGTCGATATCGGCCAGGGAGCTTGCGGAGAGAGCGCCACCAGTGCTTGGGGTGAGACGCGAACCGACGGAGATTTTTCCAGACATACTGGCGCGAGATCGCGCGCTCGAAATCTCCGACGACCTCGTCAGGAAGAATGCAGTTGATGTGGGTATCGAGTTGGGCGAGGAGCGCCACCTCGTGCCCTCCGAGGAGCAACTGCCGGGCCGTTTCATAGGCGAACCATCCCCCCAGCGAGAAGCCACCGAGGAAATAGGGCCCCTGTGGCTGAAAGTCGACGATCTCTGCCGCATAGAGCGCCCCACAAGCCTCGAGCGAGGTTTGCATTTCGCCGCCGTCGCGATCGATCGCCTGAAGGCCGTAGACCGGCACATCCGGCCCGAACGCCCGGGCGAGGTCGAGGGTCTCCGTGACACCGCCGCCGATGCCGTGGAGGAGAAACAGCGGGGGTCCCATCCCCAGCGGCTGAAGGGGCACGATCGAGCGGAAGCGGGGCGTCCACCCATCGTCGCGAAGAAGCGCCGCCATCGCCATCACCGTGGGGGCCTCGAACACCGCCGCCAGCGGCACCCGGCGGCCGAGCACCGTGGAGAGATCGGCGACGAGCCGGGCCGCCATGATCGACTGTCCACCGAGAGCGTGGAAGAAGTTCTCCTCGTCGCCGAAATCGACGCGACCAAAAACCCGCTGCCAGGCGGCCCGGACCTGCGAGAGGAACACCGGCAGGACACGCGGGGCCTCGGTGGGCCGCGGGGCACACACGGATGCTGCCACCGTCGACGCCGCGAGTTGCCTCGTGAGCACCGCCCGATCGATCTTACCGTTGGCGTTCATCGGCAGGGCGTCGAGACTCGAAAACCGAGACG
>JBIIQL010000190.1:0-6679 GCA_044342095.1 Pirellulales bacterium | reverse complement strand
TGCCGACGATTGCGACGCTGGGCGTCGATGGCCTGGTTCGTGGCGATCGTGTAGAGCCACGGTCGAAACCGTCGGCCCTCCTCGAATCCCTCCTTCTTGAGATACACCTGCAGGAACGTCGCTTGGAACACATCCTCCGCCATCTCGGCACTGCCGAGGTAGCGTCGGAGGTAACTGAAAAGCTCCTGCTCGTAACGGTGCACAAGCGTCTCGAAGGCGGTTTCATCCCCACCGCTGCGGAACCGCCTGAGCAGTTCTTCATCGGTGAGGCCCCCTTCTCTCCCTCCGTCACCCCGGTCGACCACGGTCACCGCGGTAGCGGCGACCGGTTCCCGGTCGACCACCGCACCCCCGCCACTGATGCCCCCCTTGGGGCGCACCGCGGACGGGGGGCCATCGCCGTGACCACGGCCGGCTGGAGTCTCTCCGGAACGGGAATGAGAATCGTGTGCAACCATCGGCACTACGGCGTGAAGGGGAACCAGGTTCGCAAGCCGGGCGGAAAAAAGTCGGAGGGGGTTCGTGCCCCCCGGAAAACCGCCCCCTGGAGTATAGTCGGCCCATCACTCCTGCCGCGAAGTTGCGGCCCCGCTTCCGAACAGACCGGTGGCCGGGTGGATCGGCCGGCTGCCATGCCCCCGCTCCCCCCCCCCTTACCCCCCGTTTCCGCCAGCCCATCCCCGATGATCCCCTCCCGCCCCACCCCCGCACGCTCCGAGGTCCCACGCCGCGGAGCCGGTTCCTACCGCTGGGCGGCCCCGGGAGACATCAACGCTTTCTTTGGCCTCGCCCTCGATAACCTCGCCGACCTCGTCCTCGCCGTTTCCCTCCTGGCGACGGTCTTCCAATATCCCGTCGATTTCGCCCTCTCCCACTTCGTCCCCGGGACGGCGGTGGGGGTCGTGGTGGGCGATCTCCTCTTCACCTGGCTCGCCTTCCGGCTGGCGCGGCAGACCGGCCGGGAGGACGTGACGGCGATGCCCCTCGGCCTCGATACCCCGAGCACCTTCGGGATGGTGTTCCTCGTCATCGGCCCGGCCTTCCTCGCCGCCCGCGGCCCGGCCGACGCTCCCCCGGAGGTGGTCACGGCCGCGGCCCGTCATGCCTGGCATGTGGGGATGTGTGCCATCGTCGCCAGCGGCCTGTTCAAACTCGCCTGCAGCTTCGTGGCCGGTCCGATCCGCCGGCTCATCCCCCGGGCCGCGCTCCTCGGCAGCCTCACGGCCGTCGCCCTGGTGCTGATCACGTTCCTCCCGCTCCTCGATGTCTTCCAGTCGCCGCTCGTCGGCCTCCTCGCACTCGGCATCGTCCTGGCGACACTCACGGCGCGCCTTCCACTTCCGTTCGGGATCCCGGGGGCGCTCGCGGCGCTCGTCGTCGGCTGGGGGATTCATCTGGTCGGCACCGCCGCCGGTTGGATCGAGGCCGTCCCCCATGTCGCGCTCGATCCCGCCGCGGCGCTCTGGCCGCGCGAATGGCTTGCAGCCCTGCGGCTGGAGTGGCTCGAGGGCTGGACCGACACGGTGAAATATCTTCCGATCGTCATCCCCTTCGCCCTCGGCACCGTGGTCGGCGGGATCGATTGCACGGAGAGCGCTGCCGCGGCCGGCGACGAGTACGACACCGGGGCGGTGATCGGCGTCGAGGCGATCGCCACGATCCTCGCCGGCGCCTGCGGCGGCGTCATCCAGACCACCCCTTACATCGGCCACCCGGCTTACAAGGCGATGGGGGGACGCGCCGCCTATACCCTCGCCACCGCCACCGTGATCGGACTGGCCGGGCTCACCGGCACCTTCGCCTACATCTACCAGGCGTTGCCGCCGGCGGCCGTCTATCCGATCCTCGTCTTCATCGGCCTCGAGATCACGGCCCAGAGTTTCCATGCCACTCCGGCGCGTCACTTCCCCGCCGTGGCGATCGCCTGCGTGCCGGCGTTGGCGGCGCTGGTCACGCTCCAAGCCGACAATCTCGTCGCTGCGGGGGCGCAGCCGGATGCCGCGCTCGCCCTCGACCTCTACACGATGCGGACGCTCTCCGCCGGGTTCATCGTCACAAGCCTCCTCTGGGCAGGGATGACGGCGGCGCTCGTCGACCGCCGGCTGCGGCAGGCGGGGGCCTGGGCTTCGGCGGCGGCGGTGTTCACGCTCTTTGGGGTCATCCACTCCCCCTACGCCGACGGCCGGCTGTTTCTCCCCTGGAATCTTTCCCCCCTTCCCGAGGTGGCTCGAGGGCGGGGTCCGATCGAAATGGCCCTCGCGTACGGGCTCCTTGCGGCCCTGTTCGTCGCCTGGGGTTTGTTCGAGGGTAAAATAGCGGGGTCCAACCCGCAGGATTCGCCGCCATGAAGGCCCTCCAAACGCCGTCGCGCCCCCCCGTCCCCCACTCGGTGTTGACGGTGGCCCTCATGCTCGCCAGCGCCCTTGCCTCCGGTTCGATCGGCCGTGCAGCGGAAGTCGGCTTCGACCGCGACGTCCGGCCGATCCTCGCCGAACACTGCCTCGAGTGCCACGGCCTCGACGCCGGATCGCGTCAGGCGGATCTCCGCCTCGACACCGACGAGGGGGCCAAGCCCCGGGCCGTGCTCCCCGGTCGCCCCGACGAGAGCGAACTCGTCCGCCGCATTCTCACGACCGACCCCGACCTGCGCATGCCGCCCCCGGCGAAGGGCCCTGGCCTGACAGCCACCGAGATCGACACCCTCCGCCGCTGGATCGAGGCTGGCGCGCCGTACGAGGGGCACTGGGCGTTCGCGCCGATCCGCCGCCCCCCGGTCCCGACGACCGACCGACCGGCCAGCACCGACATCGATCGCTTCCTCGCCGCCGCCCGCGAGACGCGTGGGGTCGCCGAGCCCCCCCGGATCTCCCGGCGGGAGTTGATCCGGCGGGCGACGTTCGATCTCACCGGGCTTCCGCCTGCCTGGGAAGAAGTCGAAGCCTTCGAAGCCGATCCCGCCCCCGAAGCCGAGGCCTTCGGCCGCGTCGTCGATCGCCTTCTCGCCTCCCCCCGCTATGGCGAACGGTGGGGACGGCACTGGCTCGACATCGCCCGCTACGCCGACACCCACGGCGGCAGTGCCATCGGGTTCACGAAGTTTCCCTTTTCCTATACCTACCGCGACTACTGCGTGCGGTCGTTCAACGGCGACGTCCCCTGGGATCGGTTCATCACCGAGCAGGTGGCTGCCGATCAGATGGGGCTCGCCGCCAACGACCCGGCGCTCGCCGGTCTCGGCTTTCTCACCATCGGCATGCAGTTCCGCAACCGCTACGACCTCCTCGACGACCAGATCGACGTCGTCAGCCGCGGCTTCATGGGACTGACGATCGCCTGCGCCCGCTGTCACGACCACAAGTACGACCCCGTCACGGCGAGCGACTACTACGCCCTCGCCGCCACTCTCGCCCCGAGCGCTCCTCCCGAACTCCCCCCGGTCATCGGCAGCCCCGAGGAAACGCCGGCGCTGGCCGACTACCGGCGCGAACTCGAGCGCCGCCGCACGATCCGCGACGACATGGCCCGCGACCAGATCGCCGTCCTGCAGGGGCGGCTGCGGATGCAGGTGGGCCTCTATCTCCGCGAGCTCGCCAAGGGGACGCCGGAGCAGGATCTCACCTCGGCGTTCCTCTCCTTCCGCACCGACGACGTCCGCCCGCATCTCCTCGATCGCTGGCGGTCCTACCTGGCGACGATGCCCGCCGACGATCCCGTCTTCGGCCCCTGGGTCAGGCTCCGCGACCTCCCCGCCGCCGACTTCCAGCCACGGTGCGCCGAGATCGTCGCCGCGCTGTCGGCGGAGAACGGCGACCCGGCTACCGCGGCCGCGCGGAACGGCCTCGGCGAAGAGACACCAAAGTGGAATCCGCTCGTCCTCGCGGCGCTTTTGGAGCGCAACCCCGCCACGCTCGCTGACGTTGCCGACGTCTACGGCGCCGTCTTCGCCACCGCCCAGCGGGAGTGGCTCGAAGGCCTCGCGGCGGCCGCGGCGGAAGGGATCGGGGAGGGGATCGTCACCGACGAGGATCCGCGGCACCTCGTCATCAACAGTCCGATCCGCCGCCAACTCCGTCATCATCTCTTCGCCCCCGGCACGCCGACGGCGCTCGACGACGCGCTCGCCAAGACCCTCCTCAACCGCACCGTTCAGGACACCCTCGCCGGGAAGGCCGGCGCGATCCATGACCTCCACCTCGGCGCTGCCGGCTCCCCCCCGCGGGCGATGACCCTCGAGGAGCGGGCCGATGCCCCGGCCACCCGGCTCCTCAATCGCGGCAATCCGCTCGACCGTGGCCCCGTCGTCGAGGCCCGCTTCCCGGTGGCCCTGTCGGCCCCCGACGCGGCGCCGTTCACGCCCGGCAAGCGCCGCCTCGGCCTCGCGGCGGCCCTCGTCTCGCCCGACAATCCGCTCGTCCGCCGCGTCCTCGTCAACTGGGCCTGGCAGCATCACTTCGGCGAGGGGCTCGTTCGCACTCCCGACGACTTCGGCACCCGCGGCCGCGCCCCGACTCACCCCGAACTCCTCGACCATCTCGCCGAGACCTTCCGCGACGACGGCTGGTCGCTCAAGTCGCTCCATCGGCGGATCATGCTCTCCGACGCCTACCGCACCGCCGCGGTCGAGAACTCGGTGGCTCGGCAGCTCGACACCGATGACGAATTGCTCTGGCGGATGCCGCGCCGGCGGCTCGACGTGGAGTCGATGCGCGACGCGATGCTCGCCGTCTCGGGGGAACTCGACACCACCGCCGGTGGCCCGCCGGTCGATCTCGCGGCGACGCCGATCGTCCCTCGGCGAACCGTCTACGGCTTCGTCAACCGCGACATCCTCTCCCCGCTTTCCGGGACGTTCGACGGCGCCAACCCCGCCGCCTGCACCGCCCGCCGCCCCGACACGACGATCCCGCAACAGGCCCTCTTCGCCCTCAACTCCGATTTCATCCAGGACCGGGCCGTGGCCTTCGCCGCCGCGAGCCTCCGCGCCATCCCGGCCGACGACGCCGGGCGTGTGGCCTGGCTCTACCGCCGCGCCTTCTCGCGGTCCCCTTCACCGGAAGAGACGGCCGCCTCCCTCGACTTCATCGGCAAGCAGGCCGCGTCCCTCGAACCGGGCGCCGCGGCCGACATTCCCTGGCAGCGACTGGCCCATGTCCTCCTTGCCGCCAACGAGTTTCACTTCGTCGACTGAGCGACCGTGGCGAACCTGATCTGCCACGGCAGGCCCACGGGGGCCCGCTGCCACCATCCACAGGGTGTCGTTTCCATGCACGCTTCCCGCCGCGATTTCCTCCGCTCGAGCGGCATGGGCTTCGGGTCGCTCGCGCTGGCCGGCATGCTTGCCCGCGACGGGCTCGGCGGCTCCCTGCCTACCCACTTCCCCGCCCGAGCGAAGCACGTGATCCACGTGTTCTTGAACGGCGGCATGTCGCAGGTCGATACGTTCGACCCGAAGCCGGAACTCCAGGCCCGTGGCGGCCAGACGCTCCCCTACGACAACCTCCAAACCGAGCGTAAGACAGGCGTCGCTCTCCCCTCGCCGTTCACTTTCACCCAGCACGGCCAAAGCGGCATCCCGATCAGTGATCTCTTTCCGAACCTCGCCCGTCACGCCGACGAGCTCGCCGTCATCCGTTCGATGCACGTCGAGCTTCCCAACCACGAGATGTCGTTGATGCTGATGAACACCGGCCACATGCGGCAGGTGCGTCCCAGCTTCGGCTCCTGGCTCACCTGGGGGATGGGTCAGGAGAACGACAACCTCCCCGGATTCATCGCGCTGGTCCCCGGCGGGATGCCGGTCGGGGGGGCGGGCAACTGGCGTAGCGCCTTCCTCCCCGGGGCCTTCCAGGGCACGCACGTCGACACCTCGAAGACCAACCCCGCCGAGCTCATCGACCACATCCGCAATCCGCGCCTCGGCCCCGATCGTCAGCGGGAGCAGTTCGACCTCCTCCGCACGCTCAACGCGAGCCATCTCGAGAAGCGCCCGGGCGAGGCCGCCCTCGAGGCGAGGATCCGCTCCTTCGAGCTCGCCTATCGGATGCAACTCGAAGCGACCGACGCCTTCGACGTCCGCCAGGAGCCGGCCCATGTCCTGAAGATGTACGGCGAGGGGCCGCAGAACCGGCAGCTCCTCATGGCCCGCAGGCTCGTCGAAAGAGGCGTGCGCTTCGTGCAAACCTGGCACGGCAGCATGCAGCCGTGGGACAGCCACTCGAACATCCGCGACGAACACCGCAAGGTGGCGGGGGAGTGCGATCAGGGGCTGGCGGCGCTCCTCACCGATCTCAAGGACCGCGGCATGCTCGACAGCACCCTCGTGCTCTGCACGGGGGAGTTCGGCCGGACCCCGAGCGTCGAGATGGGACAGAACGGCGCCGGCGCCTCCCAGGGGCGCGATCACAACCATTGGGGATTCTCGCTGTGGATGGCCGGAGGCGGGGTGAAGGGGGGAACGATCCACGGAGCCACCGACGACTTCGGATTCAAGGCGGTGGAAAACCCCGTTTCGGCGCACGATCTCCACGCCACGATGCTCCACCTCCTCGGTTTCGACCACACCCGGCTCACCTACCGCTATGCTGGCCGCGACTACCGCCTCACCGATCTCGAAGGGGAGGTCGTCCGACCGGTGCTCGCCTGACCGCCCCGAGACCAGCCCATGCCCCTCGCCATCGAA
>JBIIQL010000189.1:0-6683 GCA_044342095.1 Pirellulales bacterium | reverse complement strand
CCGAGCAACACCGCCCGACGGGTGTGCGACGAGATCATCCGCGACGGGTCGGTCGAGAGCGGGTTTGTCGGCATTCAGCCGGAGGATCCGCCCCCCGGCTCCAGCACCGTGGCTGGGGCCGCCCTCGTCCGCGCCGTGATTCCCAACGGCCCGGCCGACCAGGCGGGGATCATGGCCGGCGATCTCGTCGTCAGCTTCGACGGCGAGCGAGTGGCCGGATCGACCCATCTCTCGCTCCTCATCCTCAATGCCGAGGTCGGTGGCGACGTGGTGGTGGAGATCATCCGCGGCGACCGGAAGATCATGCTCACCGTCCGTGTCGGCCAGCAGCCGCGCCGCTGACGTCCTGAGCGGTACGACCGACGGAAGGTCAGCGGACGGCGCCGCGCGGGAGCCTGATCCGGCCGATCTGGAACGCCGTGATCGCGGCGGTGCAGAGAATGAGGACGTCGAGAATGCCGGCGACATGCCAGACCACGGCCCCCGGCGCGACGACCGCGAGGATCGCGTGCGCCGTCAGGCAGGCGAGGGTCACGAGATGGACGAGGCGCTGCTTGAGCCACAGCCCGGAGGCTGCGACGAGGAGGGGATAGACCGCCAGGAGCGGGCTCGACTTGCCGTCGACGAGCGCGAGGAGCACCGTGACGGAGATCACGTCGGTGAGCACCAAGCCCGCCACCCAGATCTCCGTGGCGACCGGCGCCGGCCGAGAGCGGGCGCTTCGGGGCTGGGGGATCGCGGGGCGGCGTGTCCCGACGGCCTCCCAGAACACCGTCAGAGCGCCCCACAGAGCGAGGCCGAACAGCACCGGCAGATAGAAGCCGACCGTCTCAGGGTTGGCCAGGCACCGCAGGAGGACAATGACCATCGTCCCGGCAATCCCGAGGAGGCGAAACCCGGCGGCGGGGTGACGGCGGATGAGTCGGCCGATCCGGTTGGCGAGGGAGTCGTTCCAGGGGGCGATCCGTCCCTCGGCGAGCCAGGATTCGAGATCGTCGGCGAGAGCCGCGGCCGTGGCCGGGCGGCGCGACGGGGCCTTCTCCAGGCAGCGGAGGCAGACCCGGTCGAGGAGCGGGGGCACGGCGGGGTTGTGGTGGCTCGGCGGAAGCGGCTCGCGCTCGAGGACATCGAGGAGCGTGTCGATGGCGGAGGTGCCACCGAACGGCGGCGTTCCGCAGAGGGCTTCGTAGAGCACGGTCCCCAGGCCGTAGACGTCGCAGCGCGCGTCGATCTCTCGCACTCGGCCGGCCGCCTGCTCGGGAGACATCGAGGCGGGCGTGCCGAGGACGGTGCCGGTCAGCGTGGCGTCGCCGTCGTCGCCACGGGCGAGGCCGAAGTCGGTGAGGTAGGGGGTGCCGGAGGCGTCAAGGAGGATATTCGACGTCTTGACGTCGCGGTGGAGGATGCCGCTGGTGTGGAGGTGATGGACGGCCCGCGCGACCTCGACAACGAGTTGGACCGCCTCGGCCACCGGCAGCGGCCCGTCGCGGAGGAGGGCGGCGAGGTCGTCGCCATCGACGAGATCCATGGCGCACCACAGCTGCCCGTCTCGGTCGCCGGCGTCGTGGATCGACACGATCCGCGGATGGCGGATGCGGGCGGCGAGGCGCGCTTCGACGAGAAACCGGCGGCGCTGTTCGGCGCTTGCGCAAACGCCACCGGCGAGGAACTTCACCGCCACGTCGCGCCCGAGGCTGACATGCCGGGCGCGGTAGACGACTCCCATCCCGCCGCGGCCGAGCTCGGCGAGCAACTCGTAAGGCCCGAAGACGCGCGGCAGGGCGGCAGCTGGCTCGGCCTCGCCTTCACCCGCGATCGTTGCCGCCAGCCCGTCGAGGCCGCGGAGGCAGGCCGTCCAAGCCCCGAGCGCGGGATGGGCCGCGAGGAGTGCGGCCTCGGCGGCCTGGTCTCCCTTCTGGAGCGCCGACAGATAGCCGTCGAGGATCTCCGCGGGGAGATCGGGCTCGTCGGACGGCGCCTGAGAAGGTGAGGGGGAATTGTCGTGCATCAGGCGTCGGGGGTGGCTTCGCCGAGGTGCTCGCGGAGGCCGGCGATCGCCCGCATCCACAGCATCCGGCAAGCTCCGGCGGATCGGTCCATGCGCTTCGCCACTTCTTCGAATGGCAGTCGCTCGAGGTTGCGGAGGAGGATGATGTCGCGGTGATCCTCGGGGAGGTGTTCGAGGGCCGCGGCGAGGCGCACCTCCTCTTCCCAGCGGACGGCATGCTGGCTCGGCGACGGCTCAGACGAGGCCGGATCGAAGGCCCGGGCGTCAGGCATGTCGCCGCGACCATCGAGGGGGACCTCGCGGCCTGCGTCGCGCTTCGCGGTGCCGCGATAGCGCTTCGCCTCATCATGGGCGTTGTGGACCACGATTCGCTTGAGCCAAGCGAACCATTCGCCGGGGGACTCGCCGACAAACCGGTCGAAGCCGCGGTGGGCCTCGAGGAGCGATTGCTGGACGATGTCCGAGGCATCGACTTTCGCGCGGAGGCGGCGCTGGAGGTGGTAGCGCGCGGCGAGATCGACGTAGCTGCGACAAGCGTCGAAGAGCCTATCCCGGGCCGCGGCGTCTCCGTGCCGCGCCGCCTCGAGCCAGCCGGCGATCCGGGCGCTGCGACCATCGGTCGAGGCGTTCGCCTCGGAGTGCTCTGGATCGGCATGCCTGTCGCCGGCCATGGGATCCTCCTCCGCAAGACCACCGGTCGTCCCGCAGCAGCCGGCGTTATCGTTCCCCCGTTCCCCAACACGGTACCACGCCAGGGGACCCGTGGCGACGGCGTCGGCCGTTGGATCGCGTGATCAGCGGCGCTCGAGGAGCGGCCGGATCGTGTAGGCCACGCCGGCCGTGGTCAGCTCGGTCGGCTCGCCGTCGTTGCGAAGGAGATCGATGAGGAGGTTGTGGCACGACGGACCTGCCTCCTCCGCCAAGCCGACCGTCTGCGGGCGATCGAACTCGATCACCACCGCCCCCTCGTGGCGATCGACCCGAATTCGCCGGACGCCGGTGACCGGCTTGTCCGCCGCGGGCTTCCAACCGCGGCCGACGTCGAAATAGACCGTCGCCACCGCCGGCGCGGCGACGACCCGGTCGACCGGTGCTGCGTTGAAGATCGGCAGAATCTCATAGAGGCGGGTGACACGGTCGCGGCCGTCCCCCTCGATCGACGTCTCGATCCGCAGGCCCGCGGCGTCGACGTCGAAGGTCCGCGTGTAGAAGACCCGGCCGACGAGGGCGCCGTCGGGAGCGGCATCGCTGCCGCGATCCCCGTCGGAGCGGAGCGGGGCGACGACGCGGACGGTGGCCTGGTCGAGGCCGATGTCGTGGGAGCACTCGGTGAACGCTTCCCGTGGCAGCCGCGCCGTGCTGAACGGCTTGCCATTGGCACCGACGCCGGCCAGCGCGTGGGTCTGCCACTGCCACCAGTTGGCCCAGCGGTCCTGGGCCTCTTGTTCGGTGGGGCGGTGGTGACTTCGGCCGAGGATCACGGCGCCGGTGTCGCGGGTCCAGAAAGCGGACAAGGCCCCGCCGGAGAAGCCGGTCGCCCCCGGCCCCGCCACCGTCGGGCCGGTGTGGACGATCACGCCCACGCTCCCGACCTTCGCGGAGAGGAACTCCTCCCCGAAGCTGCGGACAAAGTCTTCGTCGCGACCGAAAGGGAACCGTGACAGCGGCTTTCCTGCCGCGCGGCGAAAGCGATCGAGGGTTCCGGGGCGGTAGTAGTCGTGGTCGTAGGGGACGATCGAGAGTTGGCTGTCGCCCCGCGTCCAGCGTGCCGTCGGGGCGGGATCGTGGGGCATCGCGAGGAGGGCGTTGACGCTCCGCAGGTCGGCCCCGGGGCGGAACGCCTCGACGATCTCCTCCTCCATCGCCGCCACCGGCTTCGGCACTGCCGATCCGGCCTGACGGGGGCGATCCTGAAAGAGCAGGCACACGCCGGGCGTGGCGAGCATCGCGGCGCCGACGTCGCGGTGACGGTGGGCCGCCTGATCCTGAAAGCCGTCGGCCGAGGTCCAGGGGGCGAAGTGGGTCGGCCCGAAGGCGAGCGAGGAGCCTGGCTCCGGAAGGAGGAGATGGGTCTCGAGATCGGCCATCGTGGCGACGGCGTCGGTGAGAAACTCCCATTCCTCGGGCGCCGCAAGCGCCGCCCAGGTGAGGAAGTAGAAGCTCGAGCCGGCGGTGGCGGGATCGTAGCCGCCGCCATGGTCGGGATGACCGGCAGCGGTGAGGTGGTGGTCGAGAAAAGCGCGGGCCAGCGTCTCGGCACGGGTGGCGATCTCGGCGTCGTCGACGGCGCGCGCGACGTAGGCACAAGCGGCGATGGCGCGCGGGGCGATGTCGGCACCGGAAGGGGAGGCGTCGGTGGGCTCCTCGAGGCGGGACAGGGCCAGGCCGATCGCCGTCTCGAAGGCCTGCCGGACCTCGTTGGGGAGGACGTCGAGGGCGTGGAGATAGGCGTAGGTGTTGGCGAGAAGATTCGTGGCAGGGACGGTCGTGTCGGCGGATGGACCATCGCCGACGAGCATCATCATGTCGACTGCGGCGGGGATGAAGCCGCGGAGCTTGCAGGCCCGCGAGCCGAAGTAAGGATTGCCCGGATAGGCCCAGCTCGACCACCACGCCGGCGCCATTGGCGGATACTGCCGTGGGGACATCCACACGCTACTATCGCGCTCGATCGACGCCAGGAGGTAGACGTCGGCGGGGTGGCGGAGGGCATCGATGTTGGGCTGCTCGGGGGAGCCGGGCCGCCGCCACAGGCCGGAACCGAGGAGGAGCCAATCGCGGTAGCGGGCGTCGTCGTCGAGTTGCTCCTCGATGTACTGCACCGGCACCACCTCGATGGCGACGTCGCGCTCCCCGAGCGAGGCGAGAAACGTGCGGAGCGTCCGCTGCCAGGGCTCGGCCTGCGGAAGCTCGGCGCTCGTCGGGGCGGCGGCGAAGACGAGGGAGAGTACGAGGCCGACGACGCCCCACCATGCCCGCGATCGCGGGCCGGGAGCCGGACTACGGGGCTGGCATGAGGGGGCGAGAGACATGGGGGCGTCGGGTGCTCTGAGGCGAGGCATCGGCAGGGAACGATCGATCCGGCGCGATCCGATCAGACGCCGTCGGGAGGAGCCGGCCCGTCGGTGCCGCCCGCGGCCGGGGGATCGTCGAGAAACTTCGTGAAGTTGAACTCGCCGTCGCCGCCGCCGAAACCGAAGTTGAACTCCTCCTTCTCCGGCTCCGCCGTCGTCGCTGCGCCGTCCGCGGGCCGCTCGGCCCGGGCCCGCTCTCCCTTCGTCCCCTGCGGACGGGCACGGAGGCTCGTCGACACGCCGGCGAGCCATTCGGCGGAGGGGAAGGCGTAGGGGCGGAACTTCTCGAACGTCCCCGTCTCCTCGTGGATGAACAGGGCCCGCTGCGGCCCGAGCTTGCTCGCCAGGGGGCTATCGACGAGCTGGCTCGAATCGGAGGCACTCATCTGGAACAGGACGCGCAGCTCGAACTCCTTGAGCGCCCCGCGCTCGAAGGTCCGCATGAGGTTCGTGAGCGAGTCGCACCACACGAGGGTATGGATGCCGACGGCCGGGCCGTCGCGGAGGATCGTGGCGAAATTGTCGGCGGGGCCGGCCTTCTTGTCGCCGCCGCCGAAGGAGAAGCCGAAGTCTCCGTCAGCCTTGCGCAGTTCCCGAAACCGGGCCAGGTCGCGGACGACGACGAACACCGCCTCGCCGTCGAGCACCTGATGATCGAGGCGCCGCTTCACCTCGGCGGCGAGGTCGGCCATCGCGTCAGTGACGCCGAGCCGGCCGACATTGACGAAGTCGTGGGGAAGGCTGGAAGCGAGCTGCGAGAGGAGGAGCTCGGGCTTCTCGTCGGCGACCGCCGGCTCGAGGAGGACGAAGCGGGCGTCGTGGCCGAGCTTGCCGCCGGGGAACGGATCGTTCGCCGCCGCCAGCCCGACGATCGCCATCGCCAGGAGGCTCACGGCCAGATCCTCGCGCTGCCCGACGATGAGGAGATTGGCTCCGCCCTGACGGCGGAAGATCGCCGTCGTCGGATCCTTGATGGCGATCGCGTCGCCGAGCCAGGCGACCGGGGCGACGAGATCGCGGCCCCCGGTCGTCCCTTCGGCGAGGAGCTCGCGGAGGAGGACGTTGCCGTCGGGATCGGCCGCCTGGTTACCGTCGAAGACGATCCGCGGCACCGTCGGGATGTCGGTGCGCCGGTCGGCGAGGCGACGCAGCTCGCCGAGATACCACTCGCGGCGGCTGTCGTCGAGCCACACGACCTGGAAGGGATTGTTCCCGGTCACCATGCCGTTGGCGTCGTTGTAGATCGCCTCGCCGGGGCGGGTGAGGAGCCGGGCGGCCGAGTTATCCTCGGAGAGGATCAGGCTGCTGTCGGCCTCGTTGCACTGCAGCGCGATGCGCACCGCCATCTGCCCCATGGTGGCCCGGGGGAGGCTGTAGGAGCCGCCGAGCGTCTGCGAGCCGAGGAGGACATGCATGCCGAAAGCACGCCCCTGACGGACGAGGCGGTCGAGGATCAGCGAGGCATCCTGGGCGAGCTTGTCGTCCTCGATGAACAGCTCCTGGAACTCGTCGATGATCAGCAGGATGCGCGGCATCGGGTCGGGATTGCCCGTGCCGCGGAAGCCGGCGAGATCCTGGACGGCGAGATCCCGGAACAAGTC
>JBIIQL010000188.1:0-6695 GCA_044342095.1 Pirellulales bacterium | reverse complement strand
CCACCGCAAAGTGACCAGCCTCCTCAGGCCGCACAGCGGCCTCGACGACGTCCTCCGGGCCATGGACGTCGTGCAGGCCGCTGGCGTCAGTCAGCGCGAAGGCCGGCGCGTCCCACTCGCCTGACGGGGAAGCCTGCGCGAATCCGCGCAGCTCTTCCCGCCTGAGCGGCAGTCCGGCAATCAGAGGGCCGCGACGACGAGATCACCGACCTCGCTCGTGCCATGGCCCATCCGACCGGCCGCCTGGCTCGTCATCTTGGTGCCGGTGACATGGGCCACGGCCTTGTCGACCCGCGCCGCAGCACGAGGGTGGCCGTTGTGCTCGAGCAACATCGCCATGGCGTTGATCGCCGCGATCGGGTTGATCTTGTTAGTGCCGGTGTACTTCGGGGCGCTTCCCCCCATCGGCTCGAACATGCTCACCCCCCGCTTCCCGGCCGGGGAAACGTCGGGATTGAGGTTGGCGCCGGCCGCCACGCCCATGCCCCCCTGGAGGATGCCGGCGAGGTCGGTGATGATGTCGCCGAACATGTTCGTGGTGACGATGACGTCGTAGGCGTCAGGGTTTTTCACCATCCACATGCAGCAGGCGTCGACGTGGTTGTAGTCGGTCTTGACGTCGGGGTAATCCTTGGCGACCTCCTGGAACGTCCGCCACCAAAGATCGTGGCCGTAGGTGAGGACGTTGGTCTTGGCGACAAGCGTGAGCGTCTTCTTGGGGCTGTTGCGCTTCCGGGTGTAGTCGAAGGCCCAGCGGATGCAGCGTTCGCAGCCTTTGCGGGTGTAGACGGCCGACTGGGTCGCCACCTCGTCGGGCGTGCCCTTCTTGAGGTATCCACCGACGCCGCAGTAGAGATCCTCGGTGTTCTCGCGGACGACGACGAAGTCGATGTCGCCGGGGCCACGTCCGGCCAGCGGGGTTTCCACGCCGGGGAGCAGTTTTACGGGCCGGAGGTTGATGTACTGATCGAGTTTGAAACGCAGTTCCAGGAGGAGGCCCTTCTCGAGGACTCCGGGGGTGACCCCGGGGTGGCCGATCGCTCCGAGGAAGATCGCATCCTTGCTGCGGAGGAGGTCGAGGCCTCCCTCGGGAATGATTTCGCCGGTGCGCAGGTAGCGGTCTCCACCCCAGTCGAGCGTCTCGATGTCGTACGAGATCCCCTCGAGAGCCGCCACCGCGGCAAGCACCTTGATCGCCTCGGCGGTGACTTCAGGGCCGGTACCGTCTCCGGGGATCGCTGCGATCGACAGGGTGCTGGAAGCCATGGACGGAATCGACTCCGGGGGGTGAGGGGGTTAGTTGTTGCTGAAGTCGAGTTGCTTGCCGGTCTTGATGCCGAGGGGGTTTTTCACGAACCGCTGCCGGCAGGCATCGCAGAGGTCGAAACGCAACGACCTCGCGCCATCGTCGAAGGGGAGATCCTCCTCCCCCATCCGCTCGAGGATTTCATGCATCGCGTCGAGATGGTCGGCTTCCT
Organism: Pirellulales bacterium; assembly: GCA_044342095.1. GTDB lineage: Bacteria > Planctomycetota > Planctomycetia > Pirellulales > UBA1268 > QWOP01. Next base: position 5,217 of record JBIIQL010000188.1, on the reverse strand, counting down.
CGGCCATGCCGGAGGAGGTCGCCGACATGTCTTCGACGGCCGGAAACACCTCGATCTTCACGACATGCCGCACGTCGTTATGCGGGTGGATCGGGCGTTTGCAGGCGTCGCAGGAGTAGTGGAGCATCGTGTGTTCTCGGGGGGAACAGCGTCTGACGGTGTCGCCCGCTGGCTTTGATCGAGAGTCTGCCCGCAATCTGCGTCGAAGGCAAGGGACCAGCCGACCTTCGACGACGGTTCACGCTCCGGCTCACCGCGGGACAGAGGGGGACGGACAATTGGCAGGCGACGACACCACCGACTAGACTTTTGGTGTCTCGCACGCTCCCCTCGATCCGTCAGGATTCCGATGTACGGGATGGCGAACACCGCACCGCAGGTTTCGGGCGCCCCTTTCGGAGTGGCGTCGTTGACACCGTCGTCGCTGACGTCGAGCGTGCTGGTCCTCAACAGGTCGTTCGTGGCCGTGCACGTGACGAATGTCCGGCGCGCCGTGACGCTCCTCTTCCGGCAACTCGCCGAGGTCGTCCACATCGAACAGGGGCAATTCGCGGCCCATTCGCTCGAATCGTGGCGGGAGTTGTCGCAACTCCGCTCCGCGTTTCGCACCCCCGATGAGGATTGGGTACGCGGGGTCGGCTTCGACCTTCAGGCCCCCCGGGTGATCCGCCTGGTCGCCTGCGATCGCGGTCCGCGGCAGGGATTGCGATTCAATCGCCGCAACGTCTTCGCCCGCGACGGCAATCAATGTCAGTACTGCGGCCGCGGCTTCCCCACGAGCGAACTGTCGCTCGATCATGTCGTCCCGCGGAGCCGTGGCGGGAGCACGAGTTGGGAAAACATCGTCTGCGCGTGCGTGGCTTGCAACGTGCGGAAAGGGGGACGAACGCCCCACGAGGCCCGCATGCAACTCATCCGCCAGCCGGTGAAGCCCCGTCGCAGCCCTCTGCTGTCGGTCAAACTCTGCAACCCCAAATACGAGAGTTGGCGGAGCTTCGTCGACAGCGCCTACTGGACCGTCGACCTGCGCTGATCAGGCCCGAGGCTTGGCCTCGTGGCCACGGGGCGGTGCGGCGACAACCGCCGCCCCGCCCCTCGCGGACCGGATGGTCCGCACGAGCCCCTTGCGGACCGGATGGTCCGCACTAACACAGCGGATCCTTCTTTTCGGTAATCACCGGGGACTGCGGGGCCATCTCGGCGTTGAGTTCCTTGAAATCCTTCCAGTCGGCCGGGAGGTTGTCCTCATGGAACACGGCCTCGACCGGGCACTCGGGCACGCATGCCTCGCAGTCGATGCACTCGTCGGGGTGGATGTAGACCATCTTGTCCCCCTCGTAGAAGCACTCGACGGGGCACACCACGACGCAGTCGGTGTACTTGCAGGCGAAACAGGGCTCGGCGACGACATGGGTCATGATCGAGTCATCTCCAGGAGGCGGAAGGTCGGCGGGAAGGCGGGGCGACTGCGCGGAATGGTAGGTCGAACCCGAAACCCTGTCAACGAATCGAATCGGCTTTTCCAGGGCCGTTCCGTGAGTCGTCGCCGACTGCGATTGGTGGCCGGAATCCATTCGCCGTATGATCGTTGGAGGGGCGGGCCGGGGCCGGCAGGCCGCCAGGAGGCGTCACCGTGAGCGGGCCGGGTGCCAATCGAGCGACCAGCGGGCCAGGGAGCCCGGACGACGCCGCGCTCGTGCACGACTGCCTCCGGGGGACTCCGGGAGCCTGGGATCGCTTCGTTGACCGGTTCGCCGGGCTCTTTCACCACGTCGTCGACCGCACCTGCAGCCAGCGGCAACTGGCCCTCTCGGCCGCCGACCGCGATGACGTCTTGGCCGAGATTCTCGTCGAGATCTTGAAAGAAAATGCAGCGGTTCTCCGCGGCTTCGCGGGCCGCTCGAGCCTCGCCACCTACCTCGCCGTCATCGCTCGCCGGACGGCCGTGCGGATGCTCTCGCAGGCCGATGCCAAGATCGTCCGGGTCGATTTCCCTCCGGCCAGTGAAGCGGCCGTCGATCGGCAGGTTGACCATCGCCGGGCCGATCGGGAGGAGATCGAGGGGCTGATGAGCTGCCTGGAGCCGGACGAAGCGGTGCTCATCCGGCTTCACCACCTCGAAGCCCGCAGCTACGGCGAGATCAGCCGGCTGACGGGGCTTCCACTGGGATCGATCGGGCCGGCCCTGTCGCGGGCCCGTCAGAAGATGCGCGACGTCGGCCGCTCGTCCGACAGCCCGCCGGCCGCCGGTCTCGGCCCGCGGGCGGCGGGCTGACCACGAGCTACCCGTGGAAAAAGTCATCGCTGACCTTTTTCCACGTTGGGCACCCCCGAAAAGGTCGAGTTTTTTCCGGGGTATCGGCCACCGCATCCGGCGGCGGGGCACCTTGTCCACAGCCTGCCAGGTTCCGGGCCATCAGCCTGGATAGGGCTGGGGCGGAGTCGGGAAACCGGCCGGAGGAGCCGGAAGCGGGGGGCGGGGCGGCACCGCGGCCGCTGGCTGTGCCGGCACGGAAACGGGAGCAGGTGTCGCGGCGGGGCCGGAGATCGTCACGGAAGGGTCTGCCAGATCGATAGGCTGGAAACCTTCGTAGGAGGGCATCTGCCACAGCTGCCCCGGCTCGGCCGGGGGCATGTTCGTCGTGATCGAGGTGAGCTCGAGTTGGAACTCGACGCCCGACGCCGGCCACGAGACTTCGACAAGGCGCGGGAGGGCCGCGCCGCTGGGGGGATCGACGCGGTGCCGGGAGGTCCGGACGCTCGCCAGCCGCTCGCCGGTCGGCGTGAACAGGTGCTGTTCGAGGACGAGCCCGGTGGTGCCATCGAGGATCGTCGACTTGCGCATCGCCCCGTCCGGGCCGGCCATGGTGGTGCGGATTTCAATCCGGCCGTCGCTCAAGGCGACGGGGCCTTCGTGCTGGTCCTCCGGCCGGAACGTCACCAGACCGAGCAGTTCGGGCATCCAGTCGGCACGGAGCGGGATCAGTTTCCGGGCCGCCGATTTGGCATAGTCGTCGTGGCGGCAGTAGAGCGTCACGGGGGGGTCGTGGCGGCGGATCCAGAGCCAAAAAAGCTCGTCGTTGCTGCCGATGTCGAGTTCCCCGCCGGTGATCGCCGTCTGGGCGCGGAGCCGGAAACGCCGGGGTGGTTCGCAGGCCACCTGGGCCGAGAGACGCGGGACTCCGGGCACCGAGAGCACGGCCTGGGGGGCCATGAGGCTGCGCACGCGCCGGGTGTTGTCGTGCACCGTGCCGATCACCTGCTCGAGGGTCGGCTGCGCCGGCAGGGCCCGCGGCAGGGGCGACACACCGACCTGATAGCCACGCAGCGCGTTCGGACAGGTGGCGCCGGTCGAAGCGAGCGCGACGACGACGAGGGCCAGCAGGCAGGCCCTTGAGCCGGCGCGGGCCGGCGCGAGCATCGAACGACTCGGCGGAGGCGTCATGCGGCGTCTCCCGACCAGAGGAGAGCCGCGAGCCGGGCTTCGACGGCGGCGGCGTTGGCGGGCTCCGGCGGGGCCACCTTGACGACGTATTCGCAATCACGTTTCCGGCATGCCAGCCGGAGCGGTTCGGCTTCGGTCGAGGCGGGCGGATGGGGTGTGGCGGAAACGTTGGCAGGCTGATCGACGAAGCGGAGAACGCGGCGACGGACGAGTTGCAGGGCGAGGAGATAGCGCAGCGGGGCCTCGGGTTCCTGGCCGTCGAGTTGCTCGACAAGGTCGAGCAGGACCTCGTTGGGGGCGAGGACGGCTCCGGTGGCGTCGGGCTTGGGGAAGGTCGAACGCCACCAGGCGACCGACTTCTCCGGGGGCCCGGTCCACGCCGTGGCGAGGGTGTCGGTACGCACGAGACCTTCGGGGCTGCGCACGAGCGCAGAAACAATCGAATCCCCCGGCTGAAAGCCGTGGCCGGTGCGGCAGCACTGCGCCTGCGGGCGGTGGATCTTCGGGTCCATCGGAAGCCGGGTCCGGGAGGGACAAGGAGCGAAGGCGCGCTGGCCAGGGGGCAGACTTGTAGGGACCGCCGCCGCCGAGGACAACCGCATACCGGCTCCCCCGTACCCCGGCGGCGCCCGCCGCCCCCTCCTCGCCCCCGCCCGCGGTGCGATCAGGCTGGTTCATGCTGGGGGGAATGGGGGAGCGACGTGGCTTCCCGCCGGCGCTTGCCAACTCCTCAGCCGTGTCCGATGAGGATCTCGGCGACGTCGCCGATCCCCCCGTCGTCATGACTGGAAACGACAAGATCGGCGGCGGCCTGCACTTCGGGGAGCGCATTGCCCATCGCGATCCCCAGGCCGGCGGCCCGGATCATCGGCAGATCGTTGACGTCGTCACCCACCGCACAGATCTCTTCCGGCTGGATGCCCGCCGCCATGGCGATCGCCGCGACCCCGCTCCACTTGGTGACCCCTGCCGGGGCGATCTCGCACATCCAATCGCGGTAGCGCGGGCTGCGGATGACATGGAGCGCGAGCCGATCGGGGCAGGCCTGGTCGAGCTCGCGTTCGAGGTCGAGCATCGCGTCGCGACCCCCCATCGTGAATCCGGCGAAGACGCCCGTCGGCGGCTGGCGATCGAGGTCGGGATCGATGCGGGCGAGGTGCCGGTTGAGGGCGAGGTATTCGCCGACTCCCCCGGGGGGCCCTGCCCCGTCCAACCCGGAGAGGCGGCGGCAGTGGAAGTCGAAGCCCTCGGCGAAGCTGTCGGTGTAGAGGATCGGCTCGAGGCCCCGGGCATCGATCCGCGCGAGCACCTCGACAAGCGTCCGGGAATCGAAGCTCGCCCGGAAGAGCGTGGCATGGTCGCTCGTTCGCTTCACGAGCGCCCCCGACGCGGTCACGAGTGGACCCTCGATCCCCAGCCGGGTGGCCACCGCGAGGACGTCCCGGTAGCGCCGACCGGTGGCCAGGAGGATCGCGATCCCGGCCTCGCGGACGCGGGCCACGGCCCGCACTGTGGCCTCGTCGATCTCGTGGCGGCTGTTGCTCACCGTGCCGTCGATGTCGAGGACGAGCAGCCGGATCCGCCCGGCGGCACCTGGATGGGGATCACGGGCGCCACGACGGGGGCCATCGGGGCTATCATAAAACGCAGGCTCGTCCGCGGAGTTTGCCGGGGCGTGCATCACGGTGGTCCTTCCTGTCGCAAGGTCGAAGCATGTCCGAAGTCCCGTTCACGCCCGTCGCCCGGGTTGGCGACATCCCTGCCGGTGAAGG
>JBIIQL010000187.1:0-6701 GCA_044342095.1 Pirellulales bacterium | reverse complement strand
GCACTTCGCCCTCGGCGCCCCTGAGCCGGTGATCGAGCGCGACTACGAGGTCGTGGAGCCGGCCAGGCTCGCGGTGTGGGATGCCGAGCACCCGGCGCCGAAAGTGGCAGACCCTGATTTCGAGCGCGACTTCCTCGCCAGGCTGACCTCCGACTCCGACGCGGTGGTGACGTTGGCCGCGGCGACGAAGGACGGCCTCCGTGGGGTCCTGACGCCAGCCTGGGAGACGGTCGTCGGCCGCACCGCGGCGAGCGCCGGAGACGTCCGCTGGGAGATGGCGGAGAAGACCGAGGCCAGCGGGATCGTGCGGATGACCGGCAAGCTCGTCAACGCCACCCACCACGAGGAGATCCCGGTCCTCTGGCTCTATCCGAAGTCGTGGAACGGCAAGGTGGTCGTGTGGCTCGATGACGCGGGCACCAGCGCGATCGAGGCCGACGGCCAGCCGATCAAGGCCGTGGCCGGGATCCTCGCCCAGGGAACGACGGTGATCGCGGCCGATCTGTTCACGCCCCCGGCCGATGCCGACGGCCGGCAGCGTGTGGTGAAAAACCCACGCGAGTTCGCCGGCTACAGCTTCGGCTACAACCCGACGCTGTTCGCCGAACGGGCCCACGACGTCCTCTCGATCGTCCACTTCCTTCGCACCGCCAAGATCGGCGATCATCGTTCGCCGAAGCGCGTTGCGGTCGTGGGGCTGGGATCGCGCGGGGCGATCGTGGCCGCCGCCCGGGCCGTCGCCGGTGACGAGCTCGACGCCGCCGCGATCGACACCCGAGGGTTCCGCTTCGGGAAGGTCCTCGACTACCGTTCCCCCGACTTCCTTCCCGGCGCCGGGAAATACCTCGACCTTCCCGGCGCCCTCGCGGCCGCATCGCCGCGGCCGCTGTGGCTTGCCGGCGAGACGGAGGTTCCGGAGGTGCTCGCCGCGGCGGCGAAGGCCACCGGCGGCGGCGACGCGGTGACCCGTTTCAGCGGCGTCCCAGCCGACGTCGCCGAGGCCGCCGCGAAGTGGGTGGCGCCGTGACACTTTCCCAAGTCGCGCGACCGGACGAGATCGAGGAAGCCGTGAGCGGCGCCGGCGGGATGACGCCGGTAGCGCTCGGCATCGAGATCGGCGGGACGAAGCTCCAGTCGGCGGTCGTCGCCGCCGATGGTCGCGTCCTCCTCCGCCGCAGCGACCGGGTCGATCCGGCCGGCGGAGCCGAAGGGATCCGCACCGTCCTCGCCGCGCAGCTCGCCGGCATCGTCGATGATGCAGCCGGCAACGGTCTGGCCATCCGCGCCGTCGGCATCGGCTTCGGTGGTCCGGTGAACCGGGATCAGGGGGTGGTGGCGACGAGTTTTCATGTCGGGGGCTGGAGCGATTTCCCGTTGGCAGCCTGGGTCGCCAGGCAGGTCGCGGGCGGGCTCGGCGAGGTGCCGGTGGTCCTCGAGAATGATTCCAATGCTGCCGCCCTCGGCGAGGCGCTCGTCGGCGCCGGCCGGGACGCGAGGGTCGTCGTCTACTCCAATGCCGGGAGCGGCATCGGATCGGGACTCGTGATCGACGGCCGGCTCTATCGTGGACGGGCAAGCGGCGAGATGGAGCTCGGCCACCTGAGGCTCATCCCCGGCACCGGCATTCTCGAAGACTCCTCGGCCGGCTGGGCCATCGACGCCCGGGTCCGCGAGGCGGTGGCGGCCGATCCGGTAGGCGTGCTTGCCGAGGCCGCCGCGGCGACAGGCGTCCCCGCTTCCGCTCGACTGCTCCCCGCGGCGCTCGCCGCCGGTGACGGCATCGCCCAACAGATCCTCGACGCCGCCGCGGGCCCCTACGCCCACGCGCTTTCGCACGTCGTCCATCTCCTCAATCCCGACGTGATCGTGCTCGGCGGGGGCGTGGCGACGATCGGCGAGCCGTGGCGGGGAAGCGTGGCGCGGCAACTCGAGGGCTTGCTCATGGCACCGCTGCGGCCGAGCCCGCCGGTTCGGCTCGCGACGCTCGGCGAGGATGTCGTCCCGGTGGGGGTGGCGTTGGCTGCCCTCGGGACCGAGAGCCCCGCGGCGCGGAGGGTCGAGCCATGATCTTGGGGAAGCGCCACTTCCGCTGGGTGCTTCGCTTGAGCCTCGCGGTGATCCTCGCGATCGCCGCGGGCGCCTCGTCGGCCGACGACGCCCTCTTTGAATCGTCGATTCGTCCGGTCCTCGTCGACGCCTGCTTCCGCTGCCATGGGGGAGAGCGTGTCTCGGGGGGCCTGAGGGTCGACTCGCGCGCGGCGCGCGGCGGGGGGGGCGATTCCGGGCCGGCGATCGTGCCGGGGGATCCGGCGGGCAGCCTCCTCGTTGAGGCGATCGCGCGCCATGGGGATGCCTCGGCAATGCCGCCGGAGGCGGAAAAAGCCCTCCTTCCAGAGCAGGTTGCGGCGTTCGAGCGTTGGATCGCCGCCGACGCTCTCTGGCCCGAAGCGGCTGCGGCCTTCGAGATCGAAGGGCACTGGGCGTTTGCGCCGGTGGCCGATCCGCCGGCGCCTCCTGTGGCTGACGCAGCCTGGTGCCAGACGACGATCGACCGCTTCATTCGCGCCCGGCAGGAGGAGGCAGGAGTCGCTCCCCTGCCCTGCGCCGACCGGCGGACGCTCATCCGCCGGGCGACGTTCGATCTCACCGGTCTGCCGCCGACGCCGGAAGAGGTCGAGGCCTTCGTCGCCGATCCTTCGCCGCACGCCTTCGACACGGTCGTCGAACGCCTTCTCGCGTCGACGGCCTACGGCGAGAAGTGGGCCCGGCATTGGCTCGACGTCGTCCGCTACGCCGACACGGCCGGCGAGACGGCCGACTATCCCGTCCCCGTCGCCTGGCGCTACCGCAACTACTGCGTCGATGCCTTCAACCGGGATCTTCCCTACGACGCCTTTCTCCGCGAGCAGCTCGCCGGCGACATCCTCGCCGCGGCGGGCCCGCCCGAGAGCCGCGACGAGCGAATCGTCGCCACCGGGTTTCTCGCCATCTCGCGCCGCTTCGGCTTCGATTCGGAGAAATACCACCACCTCACGATTCAGGACACGATCGACACCGTGGGCCAAGCGGTGATGGGCCTGAGCCTCGGCTGCGCCCGCTGCCACGATCACAAGTTCGATCCGGTCAGCCTCCGCGACTACTACGCCCTCTACGGGATCTTCGAAAGCAGCCGCTATTCCTTCCCCGGATCGGAGCAGAAGCAGCGGGTGCGGAGCCTCGCGCCGCTGGGGGATGCACGGGCCGACGGGAAGGACTGGCGAGCGTACGAGGCCGAGGTCGGTCGACTGTCGGCGGAGCTTGCCGCCCTCGACAAGCCCGTGCCGGCGGCGACGCTCCGCTCGGTCACCGATCTCGATGGCGACTTCGAGCTTCAGGCCCCGGCCGGCGGCGGGAGCTATGGCGTTCTCGTGCCGCCATGGCGGGCCGAGGGGCCGATCAACGTCACCGCCGCCGCGCAGAGTCCCTTCAAGCATCTCTTCACCGGCGGCCGCTGTGGCGTGAGCGTCGCCGCCGGCGCCGGCCCCTACCGCTGCACGCAAGCCGTGCACGGGCTGCCGGGGAACGGCGGCCCGGTATTTCTCAACCTCGATCTCCGCCTCCACGCTCCCGCGCCCGCCACGTCGGGGCGCCATCGCTTCACGCTCGGCGCCAAAGGCGCCGCCGCGATCGAACTTCTCCTGTCAACCGAAAGCCTGTCGCTCGTCGCCGCCGGAGCCACGCACGACCTCGGGCCAATCCCCGCCGCGGCATGGATCAATCTCCAACTGGCGATCGACACGACGGCGCGCAAAGTCTCGGGGCGCGTCGGCAGCCCGGGGGCGGTCCGCGAGTTCGGGCCGTTTCCGCTTGCGGCCGATGGCGTCCCGATCGACGGCGTGGAACTCGCGGCGCTCCTCGAACCGGCGACCGACTACGCTGCCACCGCGCTCGACTGCGACAACCTCGCGCTTCAATCGACGCCGATCCCCCCGGTGAGCCTCGAGCGCCCGACGTTGATCGCTGGCCCCGACGCGAAGGTCCTTCGCGCCCGGCTCCGGGAGCTCTCGGGCTACGATGGCGATCTCGAGATGCAACAGGCTGGAGCGCCCCCTGCGGCTCCTTGGAATCCCGGGCCGGCGAGCGTCGTCCGCCTCGATGCCAAGGCCCAAAGCCCGTTTACGAATCTCTACCCGGCCGGCCGCCTCGGCCTCACGCTCCCTGGCCGGGCCGAGTACGACGGCTTCGGACTTTCGCTCCCACCAATTCCTCCCGCTGCCGATGGGCGGCTCCATGTGAGCTTCGACATTCGTCCGGGGAAGCGTCGCGGCGGGCAGGGAACGTGGCGGTATTCGATCGGCCACGGACCTGGCCCATCGCCGGCCATCGAACTGTTCTTCGATGACGCGGCGTTCTTCACACGCGAAGGCCAGACGACGAGCCCCGTGGCCACGCTCGTCGCCGAGCGCTGGCATCAGGTCCAACTCGTCCTCGATATCGCGAAGCGGTCCTACACCGGGCTCCTCCTTTCGGAAGGAACTTCGACCCCCTTCTCCGGTCCGCTCGCGGCGAGCTGGGACGGGATCATCGACTACACCTTCATCGACAGCTACGGCCATGTCGGCGGGCTTCGTCCCGCACTCGACGTCGATAACGTTTCTGTCTCGAGCATGGCGCCCGGCCCCCTCGACCGCTCCGCGGAGATCCCGGCGGCAGCGGCCGGCCACGACGAGGAGATCGCGCGACTGAAGAGCGAGCTTGCCAGCCTCGAAGCCAAGGGCGACGCCCTCTCCGCGGAACTCCGCAGGCTCCTCGCCGAGGGCCCGGTGCCGATGGCCTACGCGATGGCGGAGGGGACGCCGGCCGACGCGAGGATCCAGCGGCGTGGCGAGCCGGACGATCCCGGTGACACCGTGCCACGAGGATTCATCGCCGCCCTCGGGAACGCGGCCCTCCCGGCCGCCACGAACGGGAGCGGCCGGCTCGAACTGGCTGAGTGGCTCACGCGTCCGGAGCAACCCCTCACGGCGCGGGTGATGGTCAACCGGATCTGGCAGCATCACTTCGGCCGCGGTCTCGTCGCCACGCCGAACGACTTTGGCGTCCGCGGAAGGCCGCCGACGCATCCAGAATTGCTCGACCGGCTCGCGACCGACTTCGTCCGCGGCGGCTGGTCGATCAAGGCGATCCACCGCCAGATCCTTTCAAGCGCTACCTGGCAGCAGGCCACGGCCCGCGCCGACGAGGCCGGCTCGACGGATGACGCGCGGCGATTCTATGTCGGCTTTGAGCGCCGCCGGCTTTCGGCCGAAGAGATCCGCGATGCGATCCTCGCCGTGAGTGGCCGGCTCGACCGCTCGCGGGGCGAAGGGCATCCCTTCCCTCCCCCCTTCGAATGGGGCTTTTCCCAGCACGGGCCGTTCGGCGCCGTCTACGACCACGATCGGCGCAGCCTCTATCTCATGACCGGCCGGCTCAAGCGGCATCCCTTCCTCGCCCTCTTCGACGGCGCCGATCCGAATGCCTCGACCGCCGACCGGCTCGGCACGACCGTGCCGACGCAGGCGCTCTTCTTCTTGAACGATCCCCTCGTTCATGGCGCGGCCGACAGCTGGGCCATTCGGCTCGAGCAGAGCACGACCGACCGGAGCGTGCGCATCGTGGCCGCGATCCAGGCGGCGCTCTCCCGGGCTCCGGAGAGCGACGAGGTCGCCGCTGCGAATGCCTTCCTCGACCGTTATCGAGAAGCACTCGCGATCGAAGGGGTCGCCAATCCCGATCACGAAGCCCTCGCCGCTTGGCTGCGGACGCTGTTGGCCGGGAACGAGTTTCTCCATGTTGATTAGAGCCACGAACGATGAACGCCTCGGTGGATCGAAGCCCCGCTTGATCCAAGCCACGCCCGACTGACACGCCTGCCCGCCCGAGAGCCCCCATGAGCCTTGCCCCCGATCTTTCCCGCCGTGGCCTGATCCGTTCGATGGCAGCCGGATCGATCCTCATGCCGGGGTTGCTCAGCGAACTGCTCGCCGGTGATGTGGCACCGGGCGGGGCGAATGCCACTCCGACCGATCCTCTCGCCCCGCGGGCCCCTCATTTCCCCGCCCGGGCCAAGCGAGTGATCTTCCTCCACATGAGTGGCGGGGTGTCGCACGTCGAGTCGTGGGATCCGAAGCCGAGGCTCGTCGCCGATGCCGGAAAGACGATCACGGTGCCGGAGTTTCAGGGGCGGAAGGGCTCCTTCGAGATGTTTCTCAAAGGGCCGCAGTGGAAGTTCGCCCCGCATGGCAAGTCGGGGACGGAGGTCAGCGAGCTCTTTCCGCACCTGGCCCGGTGTGTCGACGACCTGTGCGTGATCCGCTCGATGAAGACCGACCACACCAACCACTACGAGGCGACGCTCGGGATCCACACCGGATCCTTCACCTTCGCCCGGCCGAGCCTGGGCTCCTGGGTGAGCTATGGGCTGGGGACGGAAAACCGCAATCTCCCGTCGTTCGTGGTCATCGCCCCGCAATCCCCCTACGCCGGCACGCAGGTGTGGGGAAGCGACTTCCTCCCCGGCGCCCATCAGGGAACGCGCGTCGTACCGGGGCCGGAGCCGATCGCCAACGTCCGCCGCCGCAGCCGATCGGAGCGACTCCAGGCGATGGAACTCGGCGCCCTGCAAGCCAGCAACGAGCGGCATCTCGCCGGCCGCGGGGTCGATCCCCTCCTGGCGGCGC
>JBIIQL010000186.1:0-6719 GCA_044342095.1 Pirellulales bacterium | reverse complement strand
GAGTTGACCAGCGAGCATCCCTGCCCCGAGGGAGGTCTGGATTCACGCTTGCGGCTTGAGTGAGCAACCGAGCGTGGAGGCGTGCGAAGCCAATGCGGCCGGACGTCAGCCGGCGATCTCGTCGGGTTCGGCGAGGAGGTCCGCAAGCAGGCTTTCGAGGCCGAGGAACCGAGCCAAGCGGTCCAGCTCGGCGCGGTCCCCGGGCGTCATCTGCCTGGCGATTTGCCGCAGGTCGCGTCGGCTCTTGTGGCTCCCTTTCGACGCCCAGACGAGCTTGGACGCCGCCGCGTCGGCCCGTGATGCCACCGGAAGCGGCATTCCTTCGAGGACTTCCATCATGATGGAGCGATCGAGTTCGCCGGGAACCAACTCCCGGGGGTAGATGTCGACTTTGAGCGCTTCGGCCATGTCGAAGAGCTGAAACATCGACTTCTCAGCGATGGCTCGCCGAACCTGCTTGGCGTCGAGGAGAAAACCTGCTTCCGACACCTCGGCGACGAAGGCATCGGCGGCCCGTGACAGTTGGACGTTGTCGACGACGACGTCGATGTCCTGAGTCATGCGCGGTTCACCGTAGGCGACGCTCGTGATGCCACCGGTGAGATGAAACCGCACGCCGTGGTGGCGGAGAATCGCCACGAGCCGTGTCAGCGTGTGGCGGAAAATGTCAGGAGGAAACATCGTCGAGCATCTGCTGGATGAGTTTGCGGGAACTGGCATCGGAGCCGTACATCCGCATCGCCGTCTCCCACTTGAGCCTTTCGGCGGAGAGAGGGCCCCGTTGAGCAACGATCTCCCGTCCGATCAGATCACGAGCCCAGGCAAACATGGAAGCGGCTCTGGCAACGCGGACATGGGGCGGAAGGGCATCCTGCGCCGCGCGGAACCTGGCTTCGAGTTCGCTCTGATGGATCTCCATGCCCTTCATCCTAACAGGCCATCGTCGGCTGGCCCGGCCTGTGGCGATGGAAGGACGCTTTGAACAGCAGCCAACGGGCCGGGCGAGCCCCGTGGCGGGCGGCGGGATCTCACGCCCCCGGGCGGGGAAACGAGAAGCGGTTCGTAGCTGCGTCGGTGAATCGCACGCCGTAGCCCGGCATCTCCGGCGGTATGTAGCAGCCGGCCCGCATCACGACCGGATCGTGGAGGTGCTCGTGGAGGTGATCGGAATACTCGGCGACGCGGCCGTCGAGTGAGCCGGAGACGCAGACGTAGTCGATCATGCTGAGGTGCTGGACATATTCACAGAGGCCGACGCCGCCGGCGTGCGGGCAGACGGGGATCGAAAACCGCGCGGCGAGCAACAGCACTGCCATCACTTCGTTGACCCCGCCGAGCCGGCAGCTGTCGAGCTGGCAGACCTGGAGCGCGCCCGACTGCATGAACTGCTTGAACATGATCCGGTTGTGGCACATCTCCCCGGTGGCGACGCGGATCGGAGCGATCGCGCGGGCGATCGCCAGGTGCCCGAGGATGTCGTCGGGGTGGGTCGGCTCCTCGACAAACCAGGGGTCGAACTTGGCCAGGGCCCCGATCCACTCAATTGCCTGCGGCACATCCCACACCTGATTGGCATCGATCATCATCCGGGCTTCCGGCCCCATCTCGTCGCGGAGGACGCGGCAGCGGCGCAGGTCGTCCTCGAGATCGCGGCCGACCTTGATCTTGAAGTGCGACCAGCCGCGGGCTTTCAAATCCCGGCACTTCTCCCGCAGCGCCTCGTCGCTGTAGCCGAGCCAGCCGGCGGAGGTCGTGTAGCTGGGGTAGCCCGCGTCGACCAGGTGCGCGATCCGCTCCGGCTTGTGGGGAACCTGGGCGCGGAGCATCTCGAGGGCGGCTGCTGGAGTGAGCGCGTCGGCGAGGTAGCGGAAGTCGACCGATGCGACGAACTCCTCCGGCGACATCTCACCCACCAGCCGCCACACCGGCTTGCCGTGGACGCGGGCCCACAGATCCCAGACGGCGTTGATCACCGCCGCCGCCGCCAGATGGATCACCCCCTTCTCCGGGCCGACCCAGCGCAATTGTGAGTCGGCCGTCAGCCGGCGGTAGAGGTCGACCGGCCGCCGCATGAGGGCCTCGAGCGACTGGCCGACGAGGAGACTTGCCAGCGAGATGATCGCTTCGACGCACAGTTCGTTGCCACGGCCGATCGTGAACGTCATCCCGTGGCCGGACATCCCCGCAGCGTTCGTGCGGAGGACGACGTATGCCGCCGAGTAATCGGGATCGGGGTTCATCGCGTCCGACCCGTCGAGATGCTCGGACGTCGGGAAGCGGAGGTCGTAGGTGTCGAACTCGGTGATCGTGAGCGGGGCGGGCATGGCGGCCTCAGAGACAGGGATTGCGAACACGAAGCGTCGGGAAGCGGCCGAAGTCACGGTCGGCCGACCAAAGTTCCGCGACGCCGTGCGTGATGCAGATGGCGGCGATGCGGGCGTCGTGAACTCTCGGTCCGACGACATCGCCGTCGGCGAGAAGCGATCGTAGCGTTTCCCAGTAACCCGGCCCTTCCGTGATCACCCGCGCCGTCGGCGATTCGAGGAGGGCGTCGACGGTGTCGCAGGCCTGCCCGAGCGACAGCGGTGTGCGGAAGATCCGCGGGTTGGTCGTCACCGCCAGGAACTCGTGCACGCAGGGCCATGGCACCGCCCACGGGGCACTCCCTTCGGCGAGTTCGCGGATCCGCCCCCGGGCCTTTTCATGGGAGGAGTACTCGGAGCGGACGAAGGCCACGAGGATGTTCGTGTCGACGGCGATCACGTGCCGCGCCCTTCGTAGATTGCATCGCGGATGCGCTGCCAGTCGCCGTCGGCGAACTCGGGCTGGAAGCCGCCGCCGACCGGCGCGATCTCGCGGAGGCGGAAGGCGTTCGGCCGTGGCCGCCGTTCGTCGAGGACCCGGCGCAGCCCCTCCTGGACAAGCTCCTTGAGCGTCGTCTGATCGCGGGCCGCCACCTCTCGGGCCTCCCGGAGAAGGGCGTCGGCAACATCGATGGTTGTCTTCATGTTGCTCACCATACGCGGTGGGCCAGCACGGCTCAAGCGGCCGAAAAATCGCGGACGAATGCCTCCGTGGAGAGCTCAAAGACTTCTGGAGTGCGGCGGATGGCTTGACCGTTTTTTTCGACGCTCGTAAACTGCACTACCGAACTAGTTAACTAGTCTAATGGGCCACGCTGTCCGAGGATTCGCGCCGTGCAGATCGACCCCCGCCGCCACCTGCCGATCTATCTCCAGATCGCCGAAGCGATCCGGGGGGGCGTGGCGGCCGGCACCTACCGGCCGGGGGAGGCGCTGCCGTCGCTCCGCGAACTGGCGATCACCCTCCGGGTGAACCCGAACACCGTCCAGCGGGCCTACGACGAACTCTCCCGCGAGGGGATCGTCGAGGCCCGCCGCGGCCTCGGCCTGTTCGTCGCCGAGCGGGCCCCGAGTGATGCCCGTCCCCGTGCCGTCGAGGAGGTCCGTGCCGCCCTCGAACGGGGCATCCGCATCGGCCTGGCCGCCGGCCTCGCCCCCGAAGCGATCGCGGCCAATTTCCGGCAGGCACTCGCCACGGCCACGCGATCGATCCCGTCCCCCGGTACCCCCGCGGCACCGCGGAAAAGCCGCCGCAGCCCGAAGGAGGCCGACGCATGAACGCCACGTTCGCCCCACACGCCCAGATCGGCCCGGCCACGCCCGCCCCGGCGCATTCTCCGGCGATCTCGATCCACGGTGTGACGAAACGCTTCGGCACGACCGTCGCTCTCGACGATGTCTCTCTTTCGATCCCCCCCGGCTCGATCTGTGGGCTCGTTGGCCCCAACGGCGCTGGCAAGACGACGCTCATCCGCCTCCTTCTCGGCCTCGAGCGGCCGGCCTCGGGAACAGTCCGCGTCCTCGGCCTCGATCCGCTCCGCGACGCCCTCGCGCTCCGCGAGCGCATCGGCTACGTCCCCGACACCCTCCACGCCGACCGGTGGATGACCGCAGCCGAAGTGCTCCGGTTCTGCCGCGGCCTCCGTCGCCATTGGAACGACACCCTCGCCACGCGGCTCGTCGACCGGCTCGGCATCCCGCTGAAGACACGCGTTGGCAACCTGTCGCGCGGCACGCTTGCGAAGCTCGGTCTCGTGGCGGCGGTGGCCCCTGAGCCCGAGTTGCTCCTCCTCGACGAGCCGATGGCCGGCCTCGACCCACTCGCCCGCGAGGAAGTGGTGGAGACGGTGATCGCCGCCGCGCCGGATCGCCCCTGGACGGTCCTCTTCTCCTCCCATTCTCTCGACGATGTCCAGCGCCTCGCCGATTCCATCGCCGTCGTCGTCGCCGGCCGGCTCGTTCACCACGGCGCCACCGACGACCTCCTCACCGCAGTGCGCCGCGTGCGAATGCGCGTCGACGACGCCCTTCCCCGTCCGCTGCCGGCAGGGATCGACGTCTATGGCTCGCAGCAATCCGGCCGCGAGTGGACGCTCGTCCTCCGCGACGGCTCAGGCGGCGCCATCGAGCGCCTCCGCGGCCTTCCAGGCGTCGAAGTGCTTGGCGTCGATCCCCTCTCCCTCGAAGAGATCTTCAAGCACATGGCCCGCGCCCGGTCGGGCCGGAATGAAGAAAGGAGCCAGTCGTGAACGGTTTCGATCAGCTCGTGTGGCGAGAGTGGCGGCGCAGCCGCACGATCCTCTTCGTGGCGCTGGGCATCATCGTTGCACTCCTCCTCTTGGTCTTCAGCCAGCCACAGACGCCGCCTGAGGCGGCCGGCGTCGAGATCCGTGTCGTCCGCTCGATGGCGGTCGTCGGCTACTTCGCCTCATGGATCGCCGTCCACGTCAGTGTCTTCCTGCTCCCGATGATCGCCGCCAACAGCCTCGCCGGGGAGCGGGCCGACCGGTCAGCAGAGTTCATCGCACCGCTTCCGGTGTCGCGCGCGGTCCGTCTGATGGCGAAGGTCGTGCTGCTCGCGGCGGTGGCGATCGCGCTGTGGGGCCCCATGCTTGTCGTTGCCTCGCTTCTCCGAAGTTCGCAACTCGTCAAAGCCGATGACTACCGATCCGGACTGGAACTGCTCGGCACGATCGCCACATTCGCGATCCTGACAGCGGCGCTGGCGTGGCTGCTTGCCGGCTGGATCGAGAGCCCCGTGATCGCGGCGGTGATGGCGATCGCAATTCCTGTCGCTGTCCCCTGGGCCATGTTCTGCCTGCAGGCCCCCTTCCTCGCCCCGGCAAGCTTCTTCGGCCTGTGGATCGATTCCGAGGGAATCCCGCAGCCCCTCACGTTCCTCGTCGCTGCCGCGTTCTTCGCGGCCGGGAGCGGGCTGTACCTGCGTCGGTTCGAATGAGCCACGCTCGACGAGCCCGAACGAGTCAGCCCGCCGCCCAGGCGGCGTCGACCGCGGCGGTGACCTTCGAGACCGCTTCGTCGAAGGGGCCGGGGAGGATCGCGCCGGCGGCTGCTTTGTGGCCGCCGCCGTTGAAGGTGGCGGCGAGGAGATTGCAGTCGACCTTGCCGCGGCTGCGGAAGCTCACCTTCACCCGCGCGTCGGGCTGCTCGATGAGGATCACGGCGACCTCCGTCCCCTTCACCGCGAGGGTGAGGTTGACGAGATCCTCGGTGTCGCTCGGGAGTGCGTTGACCGCCTTGATGTCGGACTGGCGGACGGTGGAGTAGATCACCTTGCCGTCGTGGGCCGGCTTCGCCCCGGCGAGCGTCCGCCCGACGAGATGGATCCTGGCGAGCGAATCTTGCTCGAAGAGCTCCCGGTAGACCGCCGGGGGGCTCGCGCCCGCGTCGACGAGCCGCCCCGCCACGCGGAAGGTTTCGGCGGAGGTCGAAGGGAAGCGGAAGCCGCCGGTGTCGGTCGAGAGGCCGGCGTAGAGCGGAGTGGCGATCCGCTCGGTGAGCGGCACTTTGAGCCGCAGCGCCACCTCGCTGATGATTCGTGCGGTCGCCTCGGCGGTGGTGTCCTTGAACCAGCGGTCGGAGAGGTCGTCTTCGCTGACGTGGTGGTCGATGACGAGGACCTTCTCCCGCATCTCCTTGGCGACATCGGCCATCGCGCCGAGCTGCGCCCAGGCGCTCGTGTCGACGATGAGGAACAGATCGCGGTCGGCGAGATCGGCCTTCTTGACGCCGGTCTGGAGCGACTCGATGCGGTGGTCGGGGTCGATCCAGGCGAGCGTCGGCGGGGTCGCCTGGGCGTTGACGATGCGGACATTCTTGCCGATCGCCTCGAGGATTCCGAGCATGCCGAGCTCACTGCCGAGCGCGTCGCAGTCGGGGCGGACGTGGCTCGTCAGCACCACCTTCTGGCAGTTCCGCAACACCTCCACGAGGGCTGCCCAGTCGAGACGCGTCGAGGCCATGGAAGCTCCGCGGAAGGAGAAGGAAGGAACGGGAAAGTCGGCCGGTCAGCCACTTGCAGAGGATGGGAAACCGCCGGCGATCGCGGCGGCCCGGGCAACGTCGGTCGCCAGTTGGGCCTTGAGATCGTCGAGGGATTCGAAGCGGCGAGTGTCACGGAGCCGCGCGAGGAAGTCAACGTCGAGACGCTGGCCGTAGAGGTCGCCTTCGAAGCCGATGAGGTGGACCTCGACGGTCACCCCCGTGGCTCCGAACGTCACGTTCGGGCCGATGTGGATCGCAGCAGGATACGGCGATCGCGGCTTCCCCCCTGCCCCGGCGGGCGGCGCGGGGGAATGAGCCAGGCCGGCATAAACCCCGGCCGCCGGCACGAGC
>JBIIQL010000185.1:0-6722 GCA_044342095.1 Pirellulales bacterium | reverse complement strand
CCGCGGAACGTTGCTGGAAGGTGGCGAGGGCCTGGTAGCAGTCGGCCGGCCCCATCTGCCGGAGCGAATCGCGGACGCGTTCGAGATGCCAAGCCGTCCGCAGCGCTCCGGGCCGCTTCGAGGCTTCAGTCTGGGCCCAGGCGAGCGTCTCCCCGAGGGCATCGAGGCGATCGACGGGGATCTCCGGTGGCCGCTCCGGAAGCGTCGCCAGCCGGGTCCGGATCCGCTCGATGATCGGTCGCTTCCGCTCCTCGTCGGTCGGCACGAGCGACGCGATCTCGTCGACCCGTTCGACCGTCGGCAGGAGGAGCATTTGCTGCTTCCGGGCGAGGAGTTCTTCGCGGGTATCGGCCATCGAGAGGGCATACCAGACGCTCTGGTCGCACTCGGCGAGGAGCTTCTTCTCCACCTCCACGCTCTCGAGTCCCTCCGGCTGCATGTTGAGGAGGTTGTGGTCGTAGCGGAGATCATGGAGCCCCGAGACGATCGCCAGCGTCGCCGCCATCCCCGCCAGGGAGACGAAGCGGGGATGGCGCACGATCGGTTCGAGCCAGGTGTGCACCGGCACCGGCTCGGGAATGCGACGGCCGAGCGGGCCGCGATCGACCAACGCGATGACGGCAGGGAGGACGAGCAATTCGGCCGCCGCGCAGAGGAGGATCCCTCCCCCGGCGATCAGCCCCAGTTCGGCGACCCCAACGAAGCTCGTCAGGGCCGCGCAGAAAAACGCCACCGACGTCGTGATGGCGCCGGTGAGGATTCCCGGCCCGACCGCGCCGCTCGTCTCCAAAAGCGCCGCGGCACACTCGAGCCCCCGGCGACGGGCCTCGAGGTAGCGGCCCACGTAGTAGGTGCCGTAGTCGATGCCGACGCCGATCATCGTCACGGTGAAGGTGACACTGAGGATGTTGAGGTGACCGACGGTGGCGGTGGCCCAGGCGAAGGCCCAAGCCATCCCGATGACGAGCACGCCGTTGGCCATCAGCGCGTGCCGGATGCCGCCGAAGCCGGCGATGATCACGATCACCACGGCGGCCATCGAGAGCCCGCTCGCCCAGACCATCGACTGCGCGCTTGCCCGCATCTCGTCGTCCTCCATCACCGGCAGCCCGGTGAGGCCGATCGACACGGCGGGATGGCGGTCCCCCACGTCGCGGATCAGACGGCGGAGCTCGTCGGTGGCCTCCGACGCCCCGGCAAACCCCCCGTTCGACTTGGCGAGGCGGAGGAGGACGAATCCCATCCGCCCCTCCTTGGCGAGGAGTTGATCGCTGGAGAGATCGCGGAGCGTGGAGAGCGACGCGGGCATGCCGGGCCAGGGGGAGACGAAGTCCTCAGGCCCCGCGGACGCCGTCCGCGCAGCAGGTTCGAGCCCCGCGACGAGGCTCTCGGCGTAGCGCTCGAGCGTGGCCACGGGGAGTTCGCGTGGCGGCGGGGCGTTGCGCGGTGGCCCGAGCACCATCTGGCTGGCGAGCCCGCCGATCATCGAGCCGACCTTGAGACTCGCCCAGCCGCCATCGAGGATCGGGTGCGACTCCTCGAGGAAGTGGTCGATCTGCTCGAGCTCGTCGGGGGAGAGGTAGTGGAGCCCCTTGGAGCGGATGCGGGAGAGATCGACGGCGTGGAAAACGGAGCTGAAGAGCCGCTTGTCGGCCGCCACCGCCTCCGAAACCTCCTCGAGAACTCGGATCGTCTCGGCCCGGGTCGGCCCCTCGACGACAACCACCGCATCGTCGTCCTCGCCGAACTCGGCCACGTAATCGACCCACAGCTTGTTGTAGTCGCTGCGCGGATCGAGGAGATCGGTGCGGTTGACCTTGTACCCCAGGTAGCGCGCCGTCCAGACCCCGGAGAACACCGCGGTGACGAGGGCGATCGCGACGATCGCCCATCCGGCGCGGAGGCAAAGCTCGGTCCACGCGACGAGGAACCGCCCGATCGGCCCGGGGTGGGCCGGGGACGCGGCGGAGGCAGGAGCCGAAGCGCGATCGATGGGATCGTCCTGGCGCATGCGGTTGTTCACCTTCCCTGGCGAGGTTCCGGGGCCGTCCGAGGGCTCCGGGGGCGGGCGATGGTAGGGACTCTGCACAGCAGGGCCAACCCACGATTCACGACGAATCTGGCAAGCCAGGGGGGATGGCGAGACTCTCCTGATTGAAAGGGGAATGACTGAGCCGCACCGGCTTCCCAGGCCGAAAACTCTCTCTGCAGTGGTGGCCGGGGCGGGTCACCGGCAGGAAGTTTCCGGGGGGAAATGTTTCATGCGTGCGCGAATGTGGGGTCTGTCTGCGGCCATGGGGCTGCTGGCAGCCTGGGGGACGGTCGGTACCGTCCCGGCGGTTGAACCGGTGGCCGGCGCTTCGTCGCTGGCCACGATGCTCGGCGACGGCGGCACGTCGGGCCGCGAGGCCCGCAAGGCGGCCGGCAAGGCGATGCCTCTGGACCGGATGGCGGAGGCCGACCGGCGGGTGGCGGAGAAGATCGTCCGCAATCCGACGCTCTACCGCCGACTTCCCGTCGAGTCGTTCACCTGCGACCGCGCCCTCCTCGACTTCTCCCTGACCCATCCGGAGATCGTCGTCGACATCTGGCGGGTGCTCGGGATCAGCAAGGTCGCGCTCGATCCCACCGCTCCGGGTCAGTGGCGGATGAGCGACGGCTGGGGCACGGAGGGAACGCTCCGCCTCCTCCATCATGACCGCACCGCCGAAGGAGGCACGATGGTGCTCCTCGGCCAGGGGGGCTACAGCGGGCCCCTCTCGCCGCAGCCGTTGTCGGGGTCGTGCCTCCTGCTCGTGCGCTACCGGCCCACCGGCGCCGCTGCCGACGGCACCGCCCGGCATGCGATGCAGGTCGATGCCTTCCTCGATGCCGATGGCGTAGGGCTCGAGATCGTCACCCGCACGCTCCAGCCGCTGATCGTCCGCTCGAGCGCGTCGAACCTCCACGAGATCTGCCAATTCATGGCGTCGCTCTCCGCGGCGGCCACAGAGAATCCCGAAGGAGTGGCTCGGCTGGCAGGGAGGATGTCGAAGATTCCGCCGGCCGACCGTCAGACCTTCGCGGCCCTGGCCCGCGACGCCGGGAACAGTGGCGGCATCGGCCTCGACCCGATCGCCGCCGAGAAGCTCCCGGCCAAACTCGCCTCCCGCTGGCTGCCGGCCCGGCAGCTCGAAGGGGAACAGATCCGCTGACGCCGTCCGCCGGCGCTTCCGCACTCGTCGTCGCCACGGCCGGGATACCGGGGGGCTTCCCGGCCGTGGTCGACGAGAATCTGGGGTTTCGTCGGCTATGGATCGACAGCCGGCCCGACGGCACGTGGTTTTCCACGGACCGTCAGCGGGTCAGATCGGCACGGGGGGGAGGCGCCGTCTGGGCCACCCGCGGGCGGGCCTCGGTGGCGACAAGGTATGGCCGCTTGTATTCCGGCATGTAGCCGCGGGCCCCGCGGACCGAGATCTGCTGCCCCACCAGCGGCGCGAGATTCACGCCCGGCTGAGGGTTGACGAAGACGAGGACGTTGTTGCTCCCGTCGACGAGCGCCCAGCGTGGGGCGTCGGGACGGCGCGAAACGACCGTCGCCAGCCTGCCGGTGGTCTCGGTTGCATCCGGCGGGGTCCAACCAGGACGGCCATCGGCTGAACCGCCGCCGGGGAGAACTCCGGGGCGGATGGGGCGCGATCCGACCCCACCGAGACTCGACCACATGCTCCCCAGGCGGAGCGGCGACGGGTCGCCCGGTGGTCCGGCGGCGAGCGATTGCTGCTTGGCCTGGATCGCCTCGAAGCGGGCGATCCGGGCGTCGATCGCGTCGGCCCGAAGCCGATCGGGATTGGAGTTCGACCGTGTCGCGGCCAGCCGGAGCCGCTCGCGGAGTTGGGGAAGATTCCAGGTATCCGGCGGGCCCGCCACCGCGACGGAGAGGGCCAGATCGATGTCGGCCAAGTCGTCGGCCGTGGAAACAGGGGGCGCGGCCACCGCGACCGGCGGAGGGGCCTCGAAAACCCCGGTGCCGCGCGGCAACCATCCGGCCATCATCCGCTTCGCCTGCGGCACCGCCCCGAGGGGCTGCGGCGGTGGCATGGAAGCAGGGGGCTCGCTCGGCGCGGGCGACTCGTTGACGGCCAACGTGATCGCGTCCCCCGCCGTACGGCGCGGGCCGATCCGTTCCTCCGGAATGCGGCGATCCTCCTCGCGGCCCCCCGCCGGTGCCACGCCGGCATCGAGGGCTGCCTGACGGAGCGCCGGCGACGCGGCGAGATCGTTGGAGCGCACCCAACGAAACTCCCCCGACGGGGGCTCGATCCGTGCCCACAAGCCAGCGTGCCGGCCGCGGTCGACGCGCACGCGCTCGAGGACGCGCACCCGCTCCCCGGCTTCGAGACGCACCTGAGCGACATGGCGAAGATCGTTGATTTGCGAGCCGACGCGGGCCACGGCACCATCGGCGACGACGACACCGATCCCCGTGCCTGCCGCGCCGACGGCGGACCGGGCCGCGGGTTCGAGCGCGGCCTCGTCATCAATATCGGCAGCGCGGACCCAGCTGAAGCTGCCCGCCACGGGACGGACCGCACACCATCCGCTCGAGTCGATCGCCCACACCTCGAGTGCTCGCCCCAGCGCCAGGCGCTCGGTGGGGTAGTAGTCGTCGCCGGGGCCGGCACGCAGATAGGCCTGCTCCACCCCGACTTCGACGGCCATCGGCAAAGGCCCCTCGTCGGTCGGCACCGGCTGATCCGCCGGATCGGCTTCGCGCAGCACCGACACCTCAGCGGTCTCGTTCGGAGTCTCACTCAGGGTCTGGGCCACGACTTCCGCCGCAGCGACCAACAGCCACGCGACCAGCGCCATCGGCACGATCACGAGCGCCAGCACTGGCTGCGATGTCGGCCACGGGAGAGGGGCATGCGGCGACGTCGCAGCGCCATGGCACGGCAGGGCAGCGGGCTTGGCTGACATCGCCATGGCGTGAGCATCCATGCTCTGGAAACCCGCCGGTGAAACCGGGGCAATCCCGCAGGCGATCCATCGCCTGCCGAGCGGAGAGCCGCCGCGAATCGTGCCGAAACGCAAGCGCGTAGACGAGGCTTGGGCGACCTCGTCTACGCGCTGTGGGCAGGCCGTGGACACGGCCCACCACAGGTCTTGTAGTCCACCGGCAGGCGTCGCTCAAGTCGCGATTCAGGATTTCATCCGGGCCGCGAAATCGCCCCGTTTCTCCCCCTGCCAGCCCCACCCAAACACCCCCCCGAAGAGTGGACGGAGGCCCGGCGGGGAGGTTCAGGAAACCTGCGCGGCCGGCGGCGTGGGCCAGGGATGATCTGCAAGCTGCGCCAGCGCCAGCACGAGGCTCTGGGTTCCCAAACGCCCCCGCCCCTGGGCGAGGAGCGCGGTGTAGAGCGACTCCACGAGCGCCAGTCCCGGCAGCGGGAGATCGAGGCGTCGACCCTCGTCGAGTGCCAGCCGCATGTCCTTGACGAAGTGCTCCACCATGAAGCCGGGAGCGAAGTCTCCACGCACGATCCGCGGGGCGAGATTGGAGAGCGACCACGAGCCGGCGGCCCCGCCGGAGATCGCGCGGAGCGTCGTCTCGACATCGAGGCCTGCCCGATGGGCGAAGAGGAGCGCCTCGCACATCCCTACCATGCCTCCAGCGATGGCGATCTGGTTGACGAGCTTGGTCCGCTGCCCGGCACCGGCCGCGCCACACGCCACGACGTTCCCGGCGACGGCGGACCAACACGTCGCGAGCGCCTCGCGCGGCGCATCGGCCCCGCCCACCATCACCGTCAGCGTCCCCTCGCGGGCCCCCTTGTCGCCCCCCGACACCGGCGCGTCGAGGCTCCACACGCCCTTCGCGGCCGCCGCCGCATCGATCTCGCCGGCCAGACTCGGAGAGCTCGTCGTGTGATCGACGAGGATCGCTCCGACGGCGGCCCCCGCGAGAGCACCATCGGCCCCGAGGATCACCGAGCGCACGTCGGACGGATGCCCGACCATCACGAACACGACGTCTGCCCCGGCCGCCACGGCCGCAGGTGACTCGGCCCACCGGCAGCCACGCTCGAGGAGCGGCTCGGCCTTCGATCGAGACCGGGTCGTGAGGAGGATGTCGAAGCCGGCATCACGGAGGCGGCCGACCATCGACCGCCCCATCACACCGGTACCGATCCACCCCAGCCGGGTGACGCCGGGCCGCGCCATGGCCGGTGGGGATGCGGCCATGCCGGACGATGTCGATGCCGGAATGGGGCCTGCCATACGGTCGTCTCCTCGGGTCGGGTCGTGCGTCCTCGGGGAGGAGCATACGCGTCCCCGCCCATCCGACAACGCTCCCGGCTCACCAGCGATCGATCGGCCGGTCGAGCACTTCGCGGAGGAGGATCACCTGGCGGATCGTCTTCGGATCGCGGAACATCGCCACGAGATCGTGGGCGACCGTCGGCACCGTTTGCGGTGCGACGGCGGACTGGTCGCCGCCGCCGGGACGGATTCCCGCGTGGGCGAGATCGTGCGCGAATGCCCCTTCGACATGCCGACCGATGTCGCCGTCATGGCCGCCGAGAATTGACGGGGGAACGCTCGCCGCCGACATTCCCGGTCGGCCCTGAGAGGCCGCGGAACGGCTTGCCGTCGGCGTGGCTGGCCGACGCACGCCCGCTTCCTGTCGCCGTGGAGCCGCGGGCTTCACAGCCACCGGCTCGCGCCGCGGCGAGGGC
>JBIIQL010000184.1:0-6753 GCA_044342095.1 Pirellulales bacterium | reverse complement strand
CCCCACCCAGGCCGTGGCCGCCGCATCGAGACCGAGGCCCGGGGATGTGATATCCCCCGCAAGCACGACCGGCGCCTCAACGGTCACTCCGGCGACGTCGCGCCAGTCGTCGAGGATCTCATCTCCCCTCGCCTCGGCGGAGGCCGTCTTCGAGCCACGGACGAGCACCGCCAGCCGCCGGCCGTTCGCCGAGAGGTCACGGATGAGCGAGCGGCCGAGGAGCCCGGTGGCCCCGGTGAGGAGGAGATACTTGTGGTTCACGGCCATGGCGGAGGTCCCGGCGGAGTGGGGAAAGACGTTCGATGACTTCGCCCACGGAAGAATGGAATCAAACGTGGATCGCAGCCCCGCCATCGACGACGAGGGTCTGCCCCTGGACCAGATCCGCAAGCGGGCTCGAGAGGAAGAGGACGGCGTCGGCCACGTCGGTAGCCTCCAACTGACGCTCCCCCACCATCGTCTTGCTCGTCCGACCGGCGAACATCATGTCGGCACCAGGCAGCCGCCTCGTCGAATCGGTGTCGACGAGGCCCGCCTCGACGACGTTCACGTTCACGCCGCGGTCGCCCAACTCGAGGGCCCAGTGACGGGCCAGCGCCGTCAGCGCCGCCTTCGATCCCCCGATGAGACCGTACATCGGCAGCGCCATGTGCGTGCCATGGCTCGAGAGCACGACCACCTTCCCGCGGCCGCTCCCCGCCTCGAGGAGAGGTGCCGAGGCTTTGAGGAGATGGACGAGAGAGAGGACGTTGGTGTGCATCGCGGCGTCGAAATGACGCTGCGAGGTGGCGGCAAGGGGACGGAATCCGCCGGTCGCGGCATTGTGGACGACGATGTCGAGGGCACCGAATTGATCGCGAACGAAGCCGATCATGTCCTCGACGTCCTCCTCCTCGCCGACGTCGGCGCGAATGCAGGCCACGCGCCGGCCCATCGCGGCGATTTCGGCCGCCACGGCATCGGCCTCACGACCGCTCGTGACATAGTTGACGACGATGTCTGCCCCTGCCTCGGCGAGGCGGAGGGCACATGCCCGACCGATGCCCCGACTGCTCCCGGTGACGAGTGCCACCTTCCCATTGAGATCGATCATGACTGCCACTCCTCAGGATGAAACGGTGGATACGGTTGAGCGGTTGACCGGGCGACGGGCGTAGACGAGCCAGTGCCGGGCGAAGACGTCGGGGGCCTGCTGCCAGGCCGTGGTCGCAAAGCCTCGATCGGAAAGGAGTCGCTCCATCCGAAGGCAGGCCTCCTGCCCCTCGTGAACCTCGACGATCACCTGGCCGATGCGGGGCCAGTCGGCGTCGTCGATTCCCTCCAGGGCGTCGAACTCAGCCCCTTCGACGTCGAGCTTGAGGAGATCGATCCGCTCGATCCCCTCGTCGTGAAGGACGTCCGAGAGCCGCACGAGCCGGCACGTCACCGCGTGCGAGCGCTGGTAAAAGCGGCGGACCACCTCGGCGCATGACCGCGTCACCCACCGCGGGAGGAGCGCGAATCCGCTCCCGAGGCGGCGCTGCATGTCGGCGAGAATGAAACGCGTCGATTCCGCGTGGGCTTCCGGGGAATCGTCGGGATACATCGACGAACTCGTGCTCGTCCGCGGATAGAACGTGAACGTGGCCGTGCCATCGCGATCCGCGGCGCCTGCGTGGTGGAGGCGGACGTCGAGATGAGGATGGCGGCCGACATTCCGCTCGAGTGCCGCGAACGTCGCCGGAATCGGCTCGAAGGCATGAACCGTGCCACGGCCGATGCGATCGCCCACCCAGAGCACCGCCAAGCCGACGTTCGCGCCGACATCGAACACCGTCGCCCCATCGGCCAGTTCGATCCCGAACATCTCGTAGATCCGCTCGCCGAAGATCTCGTCGTAGGCAATCCGGGTGTTTTCCGGGCAGAGGGTCTCGATGGCCCGGCCATCGGGGAGCACCATCCGGCGGAGCCCCTTCGTCGTCGGCGGCGTCACCGGGCCGAACGTGTCGCGGATCATGCGACGCCTCCCTTCGGCACGACGGGGCGGCGGACCGGGACCACGTCCACGACGCTGTCCGCGGCGGCGTCGGTCGCACCGAGACGCTCGAGGAGCCAAGCTTGGAAATGCGTGATCCGCTCCTCGCGGCGCGAAACGAGTCCCGGGCCGGGGTGCCGGGGGGATTCCATGCCGGCCTGCACCTGCGGCAGCATGACGAGATCTTCGCCGATGATCCGCTTCCAGATGCGGAGATCGGTGCGGAGAACCTGTCGGATGCCCCAATCGACCAGCGGCTTGCCTCCCCCCGACTGCCAGCCGGCACTGCGGTGGACGATCCGGCAGGAGGTTGGCCCGGTCGGCACGATCGATTGGAAGCCGGCGTGGATGTCGACGGCGATCCACATCAGCGTCGGATGAACGACCGAATGCGAGTAGCCCTCGGGCATCGATCGGCCAAGGCGCGAGGCGAGATGGCGTTTGATCGGCTTGAGGATCGATCCATCCCCCGGGGCGTCGAATCTCGAACCATGCTCGTCGAGGTGGTGACCGCAGGCTTCTTCCGGTGGAAAATTGCCGAGCGTCGTCGCATGGACGGCTCCGACGTGATAACTCTCGAGGTTGTTCTCGATGACGAGCTTCCAGTTGACGGGGAGATCGATCTCCGTCTTCCAGAGACACCACCCCGCGCCACGGAAGTGCTCCTCGAACCGCTCGGCGTCGCCGCCGAGCCACTCCCGCACCGGTGGGGCCGCCGGGGCGAACGAGAGGAACACCACCGGTCCGACCTGCTCGACACGGAGGACGTCGAGACCGAGCCGCCCCTTTTCGAGCGGACGAAAGCTCGGGGCATCGGGAATCCGCCGCGTCGCCCCACCGTCGTCGAACTCCCAACCGTGATACTCGCAGCGGAGAACGGGGCAGGTGCCGCAGGACTTGGCCGTGAGCTTCGCCAGCCGGTGGGGACAGACGTTGCGATAGGCATGAATCCGCCCGCCCGAGCGGCGGAGGAGCACGGGCCCCTCGACATGATCGAACGTGACGAAGCTCCCCTCGACCGGCAACTCCTGCTCGAGGGCCACCGCCCACCATGCCGGGCGGAGCACCGTCTCGAGTTCGCGCTGGTACCACGCCGCATCGGAGTAGGCCGCCGGCGGAAGAAGTTGCGGGAGGTGGGTGTCGCTCACGAACATGGGACGGCCTCCGCTCCCTCCGACCGTCCGGGCGACGATCGCCGTGCCGTGTCCGTGCAGGCGACCGCCAGGAGGTAGCGCCCGGCTTCGAGAAACCGGCCCGTTCCCTCGGCGGTGCGCCAATCGTCGTGGAGCGTCCAGAAGAACGTGCCGTCGCTCGACGGCTCGATCGTCACCCGCAGCGGACGGAAGGTGGCGTCGAGCCCGGCGGCCTTGTACGCCGCCTCCTTCGCAGCCCACACCATCCCCGGGGAGGCCGCCGCGCGTTCGGCATCGACAAGCCAGTGATCGAGGCCGGCGCGGACGACGGTCGTGTCGACGATGTCGATCCCGACGCCCGCACCGTCGCAGACCGCGGCTCCGACGAGCCCGCGTTCGTGGGCCATCGACACCGACAGCGTCATGACACCGGAATCGTCGGACACGATCGGCCGACCGGAGGGGAGAAGCGACGCGACGCGTACCGCTCCGGCCGGGAGACCGTGGCGGTGCGCTGCGATGCGCTCGGCCAGGCGCCGGGCCGCCGCCGACAGCGACTCGCCCGGAGCAGGCACGGCCGTCCCGACATCGACGGCCCGGCCGCCGACGAGGAGATTCCGCTCGACACGGCCGGTGGCGACCACCGCGACTGCCGTCATGAGGGGCCTCTCCGCTCCGGGGAAAGGACGGCCAGGTGAAGTCCATCGACGGCCACGAGCGGGCGGCCATCGGCCCCGAAGATCACGAAGTCGTAGATCGTCTTTTGGGGATCCTGCGAGCGGAAGAAGAGACGGACGATGCACTTCTCACCGGTGGCCGCGCGGCCGACCACGCGGAGCCGCTCGAACCGCACCGGCACCTCGACCCGCTTCCCGCAAAGGACGTACGAATAGACCGCACAGCCGACGATCGCCCCGTCGAGCATCGCCACCGGCACCGTCCATCCGGCCGCGCGACGGGGCTCGGCCACGACGTCGGCATCGGGGGCGGTGAGCCGTCCCCAGCCACCACTTCGATCGAGGAACAGCCCCGACAGCGTGCGGAACGACGGTCCGTGCCACATCGGCCCGTCTTCCTGGTAGACCATCGGGTTCCAGGGGAAGAGCATCTCGTCGAGGCGAGCCGTGATCGGCTCGGGCGCTCCGGTGCAGACCGTGGCGGCGACGTGGATCCGGGGCAGATCGCCGTCGCGACCGTCGGCGCCACGCGCCGTCGCCCACCCCCGGGCGGTCACCGTGCCACCAGGCCCGGCCTCGATCTCCACCCGCACTTCGCGGGGCTGATCGGTCGGGAATCCGAGCGGACGCTCGACGACGAACTCGCGGATCTCACCGACCTCTTGGCAGCCCCCGGCCGCGATCGTCGCTTGGGCGAGCAATTCGGCCCCCATGACGGCCGGAAGGAGCGGCCGCTTGTACTGACGGTGCTCGGTGAGGAAGCGATCGGCGGACGGATCGAGGACGAAGCGGACATTCGTCGTCCCTCCGGCCTGCTCGACGGACGCCACGAGGCTGCCGCGGTCGCCGACCGGAGCCGTCGCCGCTGCGGCGTGCGCGTGGCTGACCGTCGCGGAGAGCGTGTCGAGGCAGAAGACCGGCTCGGTGACGAGCACCTCCGCCTCGGGCAGCCCGGCCTCGATCTCCGTCATGAACCGCCCCACCCCCTCGGCCAAGGGCATGAACTTCATCCCGAACTGCTCGAGGACGAACCGGCTCTCCGGTCGGCTCGCCATCCCCACCTCGTCCCAGGCGTGCCAGTGGAAGACGGTGGCACGGAGCGATCGGCGACCGCTGCGGAGGCGACCGACGATCTTCGCGAGCATGTCGTTGGCCAACGAATAGTCGGCCTGGCCAAGCCCGCCGAGCCGACCGCTGGTCGATCCGAAGGCGACGACGCTCTCGAGATGGCGCGGATCGACGGCGGCGACGACATGCTCCAGGCCGATGCACTTCGGACCGAGCGTCGCCTCCAGCCCTTCGGCCGTCTTCTTCTCGAACTTGCAGGCAGACTCCCAGCCGGCCCCATGAACGATCCCACGGATCGGGCCGACCTCGCGCTCGATCCGCCCCACGAGATGCCGGACCGCAGGTCCGTCGGCGAGGTCGCAGGCCTCGTACCGGGCGGTCACCCCGGCGGCCCGAAACTTGGCCAACCCCGAGGCGATCTCGATCGACTTCTCGACATCGCGCCACGCCCGGCGGGGATCCCCGCCACGGGCCTTCGCATCGAGCATCACGCTGCTCTTGAGCCCCTTGAGCCCGGCGTCGTCGAGGACGAGCCAAGCCTCGTCCACCGGCAGGGGCCGGGTCGATCCGACGAGGACGAGATCGAGGCCGTGCTTCGCACCGAGCGCCCGGGCACAGGCTGCCGTGACACCGCGGGCGCCCCCCGTGACGAGCCACACACTGCCAGGGGCCAGTCCGGCCAGCGGAGCTGCCGCCCGGGGCACGCCAGCCACGGCGATCACCGTCTTCCGGCTCCCCCCCTTCCAGCCCACCTCGACCGGCCCGGCACTCTCGATCTCCGCGATCGTGCGCGCCGCGACGTCGGCGGCCGGTGCGGTCGTGGCGAAGTCGGCGACGCGGATCTGGACGTCGGAATACTCACGGGCGAGGTTCTTGAAGAGCCCGGCGTAGGCACCACCGACGACGCTACCGATCACTCCGCCGACGCCGAAGTCGCCACCGAGGCCAGTGACGGCCGTGAGCGTCGAGCGCGCGGCATCTCCGGCACGGCTCCGGGTGGCGAGGAATTGCTGGCAGGCGAAGTATCCAGCGCTCACGGCCGAGTCGCGACCGGCAACCCAGTCCTCCCCGGCCGACCAAGGGGCGGCGATGAGGAGGTGACAAACGTGTCCACGGGCCTCGGCCGCGGCGAGCCCCGCGACGACCTCCGCCGACGTCGTCAGCGGAAGTTCGATCGCCTCGCACCGCCGCGTGGCGAGCCCCGCCACGAGTTCCCTGCCAAGGGATCGACCGGCGGGATCGGCGCCGACGAGGATCACGATCCGCTCCCCGGCAAGGCTGCGGGTGGCCACGGCGGGAGCGAGATCGGCAACGCCCACCCCGAACCGCCCCGTCACCTCCGCCGCGGCGGACATCGGTGCCGAAGCAGCCTGCGTGGTCGACGCGGTCTGCCAAGCCTTGGAGAGCAACGCCGCGGCGGGCGTCGGCAGCCAACTCCCCCGCGGACCGCCGGCAAAAGCGACCGCCCCGCCCCCGACAGTGCCCGCGGCCAGCCAGGTGGCCGTCGCCGACAGTCCGTCGCGAACGCCGGCGCCTGTCGTCGATCCGAGCAGGCGTTCCAGATCGACATGCCCCGCGGCATTCCCCGCCACCTTCACCAGGGGCGCGAGGGGCGCACACTCCACGTGGGACGAGCCTCCGTCGAGCATCCGGCCGTGGCCGTCGATGACACCGATCATGCCATCGACCGTCACGAGCACGCTCCCGGCGAACGGCGCAAGCGAGGCTGCCAGCCGCCCGGCGTCGGCAAGCGTCCGGCAGCAGGCCAAGCGTTCCACCGCCGCGGTGAGCGGCAGGCCCCCGGCCGAGGCGGAGCCTCGGCCGGCGACGACCACGAGTCCGGCATCGTTCCAGCCGACGA
>JBIIQL010000183.1:0-6756 GCA_044342095.1 Pirellulales bacterium | reverse complement strand
GGATCAGCGGACGGGGCATTACGTCGGCAACTTCCAGAGCGTTCTCGACGGCAACATCGACGGCTTCCTCGATGCCTACCTGCGGTGGAACGCCTCGGGCTCGGCCCCCGCAGCCGTGGGCGACGACTGATCGCCTCCCCGCGGACCGATCGATTCGGCCACGCCCAACCCGCCCCCGTCACGCTCCGGCGGCGCCGATCGCCGCCGTTTTCCAGTCTTTTGAGCGTCCTTACCCAGCCAGAGGCCCACCCCCGGCCGGCGTCCGTGCTGGACCGTCCTGCCGGGGCGGGGTACGATCCTTTCTCATCACGAGGCAACCCGCAGGGAAGCCTTCCCTGCCGCTCCGTTCAGATCCGGGAATCCATGGCCGAAAAAGAACAAGCTCTCGAAGTGGAGGGGGTCGTCACGCAGGCCCTCGCCAACACCCGCTTCCGGGTGCAGATCACCGGCGGGCACATCGTCAACGCCCACGTCGCCGGCAAGATGCGGAAAAACTTCATCCGCATCGTTCCTGGCGACAAAGTGAAGGTCGAACTCTCCCCCTACGACCTCACCAAGGGTCGGATCACGTTCCGGGAACGTTGATTCGCCCGCCCTTCTTGGGCCAGGCTTGGAGCCAGATTTGGGCCAGGGTGCTGCAACAGCGCCGCGGCGATCACTTTTCGCCACGCCATCAGGCCGCCTGAACGCTCCGGTACGGATCAGACGGCCGGAGGGTCGCTCTGATCAACGCCGGGCTCACTCGGCACCTCAAGGGCCGGAGTTGGCACCTGAGCCGGTGGCATCTCGCCACCGGTGAGGTCGAGTGCCCCGGTGACCGGCGTCTCTGGGGCTGCCGGAGCAGGCTTCCGCTTCGCCTTCTCGGGCTTGGCTTCCGCAACGGGCTCCGCGACGGGGGGCTCGTGGAGGGTCGTGAAGAGTTGCTTGAGCGCGCCGAAGGTTCGCAGCGGCTCCTTCCCCTCGATCTGTGCCTTCGTGATCGGCGCCGCATCGCGGCCCGTCTTCTTGGATTCGTAAACGCGCCCCATCGCCGGCTGGGAGGAACGCTGCTGATCGCGGCGCCCGCCGCGGCCACGGGGAGGGCCGCCCCCATCCCGCTGCTCGCCGCGTCCCCCCGCCGGTGCTCCGCCAGTCTGGGCTGGAGCACGCGGAGGTCGTCCTTGGTCGCCGCCACGCCCTCTCCCCTGCTCGGGCCGCCCGCCGGCGGGCTGTCCACCGCCGGTCGGCGGCACTTGCGCTCCTTCCGGCCGACGCCGTGGAGGACGGGGAGGCCGCGCACCGGTGGCTCCCTCGGCGGAAGCCGCCCCTTCGGCTTGGGCCTGGCCGCCGCGGCGACCACGCGGCCCTCGGCCCCCGCCCCGTGGGTCGGGCGAGCCAGGCTGGATCATCGTCAGGGCGACACGTCGACGATTCTTGTCGATCTCGAGCACCCACACCTTGACGATCTGTCCGACGCTGACGATGTCGTGCGGATCACCGACGAACTTCCGTGACAGCTGGCTGATGTGCACCATCCCGCTGTCATGGAGCCCGATATCGACGAAGGCGCCGAAGTCGACCACATTGAGCACGGCACCGTGGAGCTCCATCCCGAGTTGGAGATCCTCGAGCTTGAGAACCCCCTTCTTGAAGAACGGCTGGGGGAGATCCTCGCGCGGATCGCGCCCCGGCCGGGCGAGCTGATCGACGATGTCGGCGAGGAGTAACCGACCGACACCGAACTCCTCGGCAAGGCTGGGAAGATCGAGAGCCGCGGCCTTTTCGGCCAGCGCTCCGGCCCGCTGACGATGGATGAGATCCTCCGGAGTTCCGCCGAGGCGCTCGAGAACCTTCGCCGCGACCTCGTAGCTCTCCGGATGGATCCAGGTGGAATCGAAGGGATTGCTCCCACCGGTAATCTTGAGGAACCCGGCGGCCTGGACATGGGCCGACTCACCAAATCCCGGCACCTCGAGGAATTGGGCCCGGCTGGTGAAAGCGCCGTTCTTCGCGCGCCATTCTTGGAAGCCCTTGGCCATCGTCTGGTTGAGCCCGGAGACGTAGCGGAGGAGCGCGGGGCTGGCGGTGTTGGCATCGACGCCGACGTAGTTCACGCAGCTCTCGACGACCGCGTCGAGCGAGGCGTTGAGATGGCGGGCCTTGACGTCGTGCTGATAGAGGCCGACGCCGATGTTCGCCGGCTCGATCTTCACAAGCTCCGAGAGCGGATCCTGGAGGCGACGACCGATCGACACCGCCCCGCGGACGGCGGCCTCGTGGTTGGGAAGCTCCTCGCGGGCGTAGGCGCTCGTCGAATAGACACTCGCCCCCGCCTCGTTGACGACGCAGTAGGCGACGTCGGTCTCCTGGAGCGGACCGGTGACCAACTCGGCGACGAGCGACTCGGTCTCCCGGCCGGCCGTGCCGTTGCCCACCGCGATCACGTTCACGGCATGTTTCTGGACAAGCTCGACGATCCGGGCACCGGACGCCTCGCGCTTCTCCTTCTGGCCGATGATCGGCAGCACGGCATGCTCCAGCGGCATGCCGCACTCGTCGACCACGACCGCCTTGCAGCCACTCTTGAATCCCGGATCGAGGGCCAGAACGCGTTTGCCGCTGATCGGCGGCTGGAGGAGGAGATTCCGGAGATTGCGGGCGAACACCGCGACGGCATGCCCTTCGCAGTATTCGGTGATCTCCCGGCGGATCTCGCGTTCGAGGCTCGGGAGCACCAGCCGGGTGACGGAGTCACGCGCGCAGCCACGGAGAAACTCGGCGTGGGGATGGGCCGGATCGACCAAGAGCGCCTCGGCCGCCGCCTGCATCTCATCCACCGGCCCCTCGATCCGCACTTTCAGCAACCGGGCCCGTTCGCCGCGATTGATCGCCAGGGCACGGTGGGGCGGGATCCGTTGGATGTGCTCGGAATACTTGAAGTAATCGCGGTAGTGCTTTTCGTCCTTGGAGAGGGCCTTCCCCTCCGTCTCCACCCGCTGGCTCGTGAGATGCGCCTGCTTGGAGAGGATCGCCCGGAGCGCCTGGCGGACATCGGCCCGCTCGGCAAAAACGTCCGCGATGATGTGACCGACGCCGAGGAGCGCATCGGCGACCGTCGCCACCTGACCATCGGAATCGACGAAGTCGGCAGCGCGTTTGTCGAGATCGGCCGCCGCCGGATCGGCGGCGAGGATCTCCCGAGCCAAGGGCTCGAGCCGCCGCTGTCGGGCAATCTCCGCCAGCGACAACTTCCGCGGCTTGAAGGGCAAGTAAAGGTCTTCGAGTTGCTTGGTGCTCGTCGCCGCCTCGATCCGCTGCTCGAGCGCCTCGGTGAGCTTTCCCTGCCCCTTGATCGTGCGGAGGATCGTCTGCTTGCGGTCGGCGATCTGCCGGGCCTTCGCGACAGCCTCCGCGATCCGGCGGATCTCGACCTCGTCGAGCCCTCCGGTCTGATCACGCCGGTAGCGGGTGAGGAAGGGAACGGTGTTCCCTTCGTCGAGGAGTCGAACCACGGCATCGACACCGCCGACTGGCAGGCCGAGTTTTTGGGCGATCGGCCCAAGATCGATGAGCGTCATGGCTGCCATCCGACTCGCGGCCCCAGGGCGACAGCCCCCGGACTCCGCTCGACTCCCCCTGCAGAGTCCCGGTCAACCCCGAGGACGGCCCCAATGGCCGCCGGGGTGATCATCGGGAAGAAACGTCCAGCCGAGCCTCGCCGCCTCCGGGCATCCCAAGCATCCCGGTCGTTGTGACAACGCAGACCGGCGCCGGCGGCGACCTGGAAACAACAGGAATCTAGGGTTGTTGGAGGGGTGATGTCAAACCTTGCGGAGGGGATCGCCCCCGATCGCCCGATCGTCCAAGGCAACGCCGACCTCCCCGCCCCCCCACTCTGCCAAGAAGTCTCGATGCCGCTGCTGGCAGGGCGTTTGTTCGCGACAAGCGAGCGGGGAGGAGCGACGCTCAGGATCCCTTTGATTCCCTGACCTTGACCGGGAGTGGAAAGCTCCCCTATTCCCCCCCTTTCCACCGCTCGGTCCCTGGCAGGACCGAGTCGGTGAGGCGGAGCAGGGAACCGCTGCAAACCTCGACCCGATTGACTCCAGCGGCTGTGACGATTGTGACGATCACGAACGCAGGTCGATGAGGGCGGCCGGGTGTTGAGGCACCCCCGGCGGACGCCCACCCCCGAACGCGGCCAGGACCGGAGCAGGACATCATGATCCGCACGAACACCACCCCCTCATCCACGCCCGCCAATCAAACGGGCCCCGCCGACCCGACGCAGCAGTTCCTGCCGCAGGTCGGGCTGCTCGCCCTCGATCGCCAGTACGCGACGTTGCGAAACGAGATCCGCGCGGCCATCGAGCGGGTGTGTGATTCCGGGCGGTTCATCCTTGGCCCCGACGTCACCGACCTCGAGACCGAACTGGCCCGGCTCTTGGGCGTGCCGCACGCCATCAGTTGCGCCTCCGGCTCCGATGCGCTCCTCCTCGCCCTGATGGCCTTCGACATCAAGGCCGGCGACGAGGTGATTCTGCCGAGCTACACGTTCTTCGCGACGGCCAGCGCCGTGACGCGTCTCGGCGCCGTGCCGATCTTCGCCGACATCGATCCCGACACCTACCTCGTCAGTCCGGCCGACGTGAAGCGGAAGCTCAGTCGGCGCACGAAGGCGATCATCCCCGTTCATCTCTTCGGCCGCACCGCCGACATGGATGCGCTCATGCCGATCGCCACCAGCGCCGGCATCCCGCTGATCGAGGACGCCGCCCAATCGATCCTCTCCACCTGGCACGGCCGCTGCTCAGGCGCCATCGGTGACGTCGGCTGCTTCAGCTTCTATCCGACGAAGAATCTCGGCGGCGTCGGCGACGGTGGGTTCATGACCACCACGCGCGACGACGTCGCCGCGAAGCTCAAGCTCCTCCGTGTCCATGGGATGGAGCCCCGCTACTACCACCAGGTTGTCGGCATCAACAGCCGCCTCGACTCGATCCAGGCCGCGGTCCTCCGGGTCAAACTCCCCCACCTCGACAGCTGGACGACCGGTCGCCAGGAGAACGCGGCCCGCTACGCCGAGCTGTTCGCGGAGTACGACCTCGATCGCCACGTCACCGTGCCGACCGACGAACCGCGCGGTCGCCACGTCTGGAATCAGTTTGTCGTCCGCATCGCCGGTGGCCAGCGGGACGCCCTGCGAACCCACCTGGCGAAGTGCGGCGTCGGCACCGAGATCTACTATCCCGTGCCGCTCCACCTCCAAAAGTGCTTCGCCCACCTCGGCTGGGGCGTCGGTGACCTGCCGGAGACGGAGAAGGCCGCCCTCGAAACCCTCGCCCTGCCGATCTATCCGGAACTTCAGGCCGTGGAGCAAGAGACGGTGGTGGGACGGATCGCGGAGTTCTTCCACGCCCCGCACCTGCGGAGGCGCTCGGAGGAACGCGTCAAAACCGACGCTGCGGCGGAGTCGCCCCTCCAGGGTGGCCCCCACTTCCTCCGCACGATGAAGGCGGTCGGTCGCGCCGACGACGTCCGCTGCTGAAGCGGGTCAGCGGCCGTCAGAAGTCGCGGCTACGACCGCTGAACTTGCAGGCCACGAACAGCCCCAAGCCGGCGGCTAGGATCGTGATGAAGTACGCCGGGATGTACTTCACCGACATGATCGAAGCCTCTGGCGCATCGGCGGCGGCCGGGGCTGCCGGCTGGCCCGCTGGGGGCGCGCCGCCATTGGCAAAGTTCTGGCCCATGTTCTGCGCCCCTTGCGGCAATCCCTGGAGCGGATTCGGCCGCGCCTGCTCGTCGAGCGGCTTGGCGAGGAGCGCCGCCCCCCCTTGGGCGAAGACGGGCGTCGGTGCGGAGGCCCCCAGCAGGCAGCCCGCCACGAGCCCCATCGAACAGATCGTGCCCTGAATCCTGGTCATCGCTTTGCTCCTTCGCCGTGGCGCCACACCAACCGGGCCCTATCCTCATCCCCGTGGTCAGGGATCGTGTCCCGGCGGGGTGACGAGAGTAGGATACCGGCCGACCGGATCCTCCCGGTAATCCCCGCCGCCCCCGATGGTACCGCCGATGGCCGCCAAGCCCAAACGCTCCGCCTCCGCCAAGACCTCTGCCGGGTCCGCCCTGGCCACCCCGGCCGCCAAGAAGCCCGCCGTCAAACTCCCCCCGGTCGACGCCAAGACCCTCGGCCAGATCGTCGACCTGGCCAACCGGGTGGCCGACTCGGCCGTCAAACGCCGCGACCCGCAACTCGAGATCCCCGCCCGGACGCTCTCCAACGTCCGCTTCAACAAGGCGCGGAAGATCATCGAGATGGGGGGGCAGACCAACAGCCGCCAGCTGTTCAACCTC
This sequence comes from Pirellulales bacterium, assembly GCA_044342095.1. GTDB lineage: Bacteria > Planctomycetota > Planctomycetia > Pirellulales > UBA1268 > QWOP01. Next base: position 420 of record JBIIQL010000183.1, on the reverse strand, counting down.
TCCCAGGCCAAGAGCTACATGCAGACGCTCCTCGTGGCCACCGGCTGCAAGGCGCTCATCGACCAGCAGAAGTCGACGAGCATCCGAGGTCTCTACTACCTCCTCAAGCACACGATCGAGGGTACCCGCGAGGAGACCTTCGCCACGCAGGAGGAATGCGATCCGATCATCGAAGATCTCGAAGTGACGCTCCAGAGCCTCCGCGAGGAGCTCCACGTCTACGCCAGCAACCGCGGCGGCATGGTAGGACCGATCTCACTCATCGACGATGGCGACGAGATCGATTGCTCCCGGATGGGCTCCGGCGGCTACAGCATCCCGTCGATCGTCGAGGCGAACGTCATCAAGTTCAAATCGTGCGACGCGAAGTTCATCCTCCACGTCGAGAAGGACACCGTCTGGCGTCGGTTCAACGAGGAC
>JBIIQL010000182.1:0-6773 GCA_044342095.1 Pirellulales bacterium | reverse complement strand
GAATACCCGCCCGTTCCCGTCGGTGCGCGAATATGCCCACCTCTACGCGATGACCGCCGAGCGGATGGAGCGGGCCCGCCCCGGGCTCCTCATTCTCGCCCCCGGGCCGATCAACCGCGGCGTCGAGGTGACGGCCGAGGTGGCCGACTGTCCGCAGTCGCTGATTCTCGACCAGGTGGCCAACGGACTCGCCGTCCGGATGGCCGTGCTGTGGCTCGTCTGCGGGCCGCGCGGGGACGCTTCGACCACGACCAACAGCGGCGACGGGAGGGGAAACTGATGGCCACACTGCTCATCCGGGGCGGACGCGTGATCGATCCGGCCCAAGACATCGACCGGATCGCCGATCTGCGGATCGTCGATGGAAGAATCGCCGGCATCGGCCCGGGCGAGACCGGCGCCGGCCGCGCCGACGAGACGATCGACGCGGCTGGGATGATCGTCACCCCCGGCCTCATCGACATGCATGTCCATCTGCGGGAGCCTGGCCGCGAGGAGGACGAGACGATCGCCAGCGGCACGCGGGCGGCGCTCGCCGGCGGCTTCACAAGCGTGGCTTGCATCCCCAATACCGAGCCGCCGCTCGACACCCAGGCGGCGGTGGAGTTCATCCATCAAAAGGCGGCCCGCGCCGACACCTGCAACGTCTTCGTCGTCGCCTGTGTGAGCCGCAATCGCGAGGGGAAGGAGCTCGCCGAGATCGGCCAGCTCGTCGAGGCGGGGGCGGTGGCCTTCAGCGACGACGGGGCGCCGGTCGCCGATGCCGAGCTGATGCGGCGGGCGCTCGAATACTGCAGCATGTTCGGCAAGCCGATCCTCGCCCACGAGGAGGTCCTCGAGCTCTCCCGTGGCGGCGTCATGAACGAGGGGCTCGTCTCCCTCCTCCTCGGGCTGGGTGGGATGCCGGCGGCGGCCGAGGAGGTGATGATCGGACGCGACACGGCGCTCGCCGAGAGCACGGGGGGGCGGCTCCACGTGATGCACGTCTCGACGGCCGGTGGCGTGGCACTGGTGCGCGCCGCGAAGGCCCGCGGCGTGCGGGTGACGGCGGAGGCCTGCCCCCACCACTTCACCCTCACGGATGAATCCCTGCGAACGTTCGATGCCAACTGCAAAATGAGCCCGCCACTGCGAACTGCCGCCGACGTTGAGGCGATCATTGCGGGCATCGCCGACGGCACGATCGACTGCATCGCCACCGATCATGCCCCTCATGCCCGCGAGAAGAAGATGCTCGAACTCGACCGGGCTCCCTTCGGGATCCTCGGCCTCGAGACGGCGATCGGGCTGTCGGTAACGCGGCTGATCGTCCCCGGCCATCTCGGCTGGCCCCGCCTCGTCGAGGCGATGAGCACGCTCCCGGCGCGAATCCTCGGCCTCGATCGGGGAACGCTCCGCACCGGTAGCCCGGCCGACGTGACGATCATCGATCCCGACCGGAACTGGAAGGTCGACGTCAAGTCCTTCCGCTCCAAGAGCATCAACTCGCCGTTCGACGGCTGGACGCTCCGCGGTCGGGCCGTGGCGACGATCGTCGCCGGCCGGGTGAAATACCGACTCGCCGGCGTGTGACAGGGGCCAGCACGATGTCCCTGACCCTCATCGACGGCTACAACCTCCTCCACGCCTCGGGCGTGTTCGGTCCCAAGCGGGGCGCGCGGGGGCTCGAGTCGTCGCGGACGGCCCTCCTCGACCACGTCGCCGACCTCGTCGGCGAGACGGCGCCGCGCGTGCTGTTCGTGTTCGATGCCGCCAAGGCTCCTGACGGGCTCCCCGGGAAGATCACTCACCGCGGGATCCGGGTGTGGTTCGCGCGGGAGTATCCCGACGCCGACTCGCTCATCGAAGAGATCCTCGAGGAGGAACGATCCCCCTCCTCGATCACGGTCGTCTCCAACGACCGCCGGCTCCAACTCGCCGCCCGGCGGCGGGGGGCCGCGGCGATCTCCTCCGACGCCTGGCTCGCCGACCTGCGGCGTCCTCGGAAGGTGGCCGATCCGGGCGCCGACAAGCCCCCTGAGCCCGGTCCCGGGGAGGTGGAGCACTGGAAGCGGCACTTCGGGCTCGACAGCGAGTAGCCCGTGTCAGAGGCGCTTCGCCCAGCGGGTGAGCTTGCGGTCGAGGGTCGATCGCTCGATACCGAGCATCGCCGCCGCCTTCGTCTTGTTGCCGCCGACCGCGGCGAGCGTCCCCATGATGTGGCGGCGCTCGAGTTCCTCGATCGTCTGTGGCACGAACGCGCTGTTGCGAACACCCGTGCCGCGTCCCGTCCCGCGGCCGGTGTCGCCGGCCGGCACCAGTTGGCTCAGCGCCAGATCGTGCGTGTCGATCGTGTCGTGGTTGGAGAGCACGACGGCCCGCTCGATGCAATTGCGCAGCTCGCGGATGTTTCCCGGCCATTGATAGGCAAGGAGGGACTCGAGGGCGGCGGGGGTGAAGTCGTGGACAGCCCTCCCGGTCTCGGCGGCGAACCGGGCGAGGAAATGGCGGGCCAGGGGCTCGATGTCCTCGCGCCGCCGCCGCAGCGGCGGAACGATGATCTCCACCACTTTGAGGCGAAAATAGAGATCGCGGCGGAACTCATTGGCCGCCACCGCATCCTCGAGATTGCGATTGGTGGCAGCGACGACGCGGACATCGACCTGCACGCGCTGGCTGCCGCCGACGCGTTCGAAGGAATGCCCCTCGAGAACGCGGAGAAACTTCGCCTGGATCGTCTGGCTCATCTCGCCGATCTCGTCGAGGAACAGCGTTCCCCGATGGGCGGCTTCGAACTTTCCCGCCTTCCGTTCGGTGGCGCCGGTAAAGGCCCCCTTCTCGTGCCCGAACAGCTCGCTTTCGAGGAGCGTTTCGGTGAGCGCGGCGCAGTTGAGGCAGATAAACGCCGCACTACGGCGGTCGCTGGCGTCGTGGATCGCACGGGCGACGAGTTCCTTGCCGGAGCCACTCTCGCCACGTACCAGCACGGTGGCCTTCGTCGACGCGACCCGGGCGATCTGGCTGGCAATGTTCGACAGCGCCGGACTCCCCCCCACCATCCTTGATTCCTCGCGGAGCCGCTGGCGGAGCCGCTCGTTCTCGTCGGCAGTGCTCGCAAGCCGGACGGAGAGCCGCTCCCGCGTCGAGAGATTTTCGACGGCGATCCCCAAGGCATCGCACACCGCCATCACGAATTCGAGGTCGTCGGGCGTGGCCTGACGGCTGCCGACGGCGAGCTCGACATGGAGCACCCCCACCGGCCGACCACCGACGCGCACCGGCGCCGAGATCGCCGAGGCTGAATCATCGACTCTGCCCCCGCCAACCGCTCCGGCTGCCGGGCGTCTGGGGGCACGGCCGACGAGGATCGCCTCGTTCGTGGCAAGGACGGTGGCGACCGCACCGGCGGGAAGCCCCCCCTCGGCAGGCCAGCCCGGCGGGGCTGCCGCAGCCGGCACGAGCGAGGCCACGGCCTTGGGGTGACGCCACTCCGCCGCCGGCGCGGAGGGAGGGAGAAGCACCACCCCGTGAACGGCACCGGCCCCCTCGATCGCCGCCTCGAGGGCGAGCCTGGCCACCTCGGCGACATCACTCGCCCGAGCGAGCGCGAAGGCAAGCCGGCAGAGGCTGGCGGCGGCTTTGCCGACGCGCGGCACGCTGCCGGCCGATTCACCGATGTCGTCGAGGAGCCGGGTCTTGTCGCGACGGAGCGTGATCGCATCGGACCACTTCTGCATGTCGCTGGTGACCTCACAGGTCTCCGTGGCCTCGTCGGAGAGCTCCGAAACGTCGGAGGGGGGCTCCCCCTCGCCAAACACCAGTTGCGCGCCGCCGATCCGGATCGTGTCCCCCGGAACGAGGGCCCGATGTCCGTCGATCGGCTCCCCCCGCACGATCGTTCCGTTGCGGCTGCCGACATCCCGCACCACCCACCCGCCGGCGTCCGCCATCACCTCGGCATGGAAGCGGCTCGAGCGCTCGTCGTGGAGCACGATGCTGTTGGTCGGCCCCCGGCCGATCGTGCACGTCTGCCCCGGGTAAAGGGGAACGACGGCATGGCCGACGGCAGGGTCGAGGACGAGCAGGAAGGCGGGGGATGGTTCCATCGGCCAATTCCGGGCTCAGGGGCGGGGTGCGGCCGAGCCCCGGGCAGCTTTCCACGGCCAACACACGACCGCTCCATAATGCATCAGTCGATGCGGATTTGCGAGCCGCGGGCGTTTCGGAACGGTTCCCGTCGGCGTTGGTGAAGAAAAACCGACCAGAACCCCCGTTTTGCCCGCGGCAATCGGGTTTGCAGAAGAAACCCCCGTCTGTCTACGATTGCCGCGAATTGCGGGACCATACCGTTGCCGCTCTTCGCGGGATCGTACCATTTGTCAAGCCCCCGTGGTTCCCTGCCACGGGCTTCCCAGCCGGAGGACGTCCATGAAACGCCAGGCACCGCTCTCCCACCTCGTTGCCCCGCCATCAATCGGCGGAAGCTCCCAGGCAACGACCCGGGGATGCCGCGCGCGGCAGGACCACTCCCGCACGACCAACTGGAGCCGTTCGGTGGCGTTCTTCATGGTGCCGCTGTGTGCGATCCTCCTCGCGCTTGCCGGCGCCGAATCGGCCCAGGCCCAGTTCCTCGGCGGTCAGGCCGTCGGTGGCATCTCGATCGACGCCACTGGAATCGTTCGTAACGTCGAACCCGGCGCCCTCGATGAGCTCTCTGCCGCCCGCCGCAAGGCCCTCGCCGGTAACGGCCCGAAGGCATCGACCGATGGCCTGCGGAAGGTCTCGCTGGCCCGCCTCACGAAGGCGGTCGAAGCGGCCGCTTCCGGCAAGGCCCCGCTGCCGGCCGACGCCGTGCTCATGGGCGGGCTCGAGCGGATCACCCACGTTTTTGTCGATCCTGACGGCCACGACATCATCCTCGCCGGGCCGGCCGATGCCGCGCGGGTCGATGCGGAAGGGAATGTCCTCGGCGCGTCGAGCGGGCTGCCGCTGCTCCAACTCGAGGACTTCATCGTCGCTCTCCGGGCCGTCGATGGCGCCCGGGAAGGGGGGATGCTCTGCTCGATCGATCCGGCTCCCGAACGCGTCGCCGACCTGCAGAAGTTTCTCAAGAGCCAGCAGGCGAGCGCCGCCGATCCGGCCGGAACGCTGCGGAAGATGGAGGAGGTTCTCGGCCCCCAGAACGTTCGCATCGGCGGCGTGCCGACCGACAGCCGCTTCGCCCGCGTCCTCGTCGCCGCCGACTACCGCCTGAAGCGGATCGGGATGGGCCTCGAGCCCTCCGGCCTGAAGGATCTTCCCAGCTACCTCGCGACGGTGCCGGCCAACGCCGCCGTCGGAACCCTCCCGCGTTTCTGGCTCGAGGCGTCCTACGACCCGATCGCCCGCGATACCGACGAGCTTGCCTTCCGGCTCTCCGGCCGGAAGATCGCCTGCCTCACCGAGAACGACGTCTTCGCCAAGGACGGCGTCAAGCGTGGGGCCGGCCCGACCGACAAGGTGGCCCAGAAGTGGTGCGAGTCGTTCAGCGCGAAGTACGACGCTCTCGCCGCGAAGCATCCGGTGTTCGCCGAACTCGCCAATTGCGTCGACCTCGCCGTCGTGGCCGCCCTCATCCAGGGGCAGCAACTCGACCGCAAGGCGGGCCTCGATCTTTCTCCGCTCCTCGACGCCGATCGTGTCCGCCTCCCGACCTACGAAGCTCCGGCCACTGTCCCGACGGTCGCCAGCGGGGTGAAGAAGGGGGGCCGGTGGGTGGTGAGCGCCTCCGGCGGCATTCAGTTCCAGCCATGGGGATTCGCGACGAGCACCGTCGAATCGGACGATGTGGGGACAGACCGCACCGCAGCCCTCGCCGCCCGTTCCGACGCCGGTTGGTGGTGGGACTGATCCCGCCGCCAGACGATTCACGGCCCGCCTGATTGGCGCCCGCTGCCCTCAGGTCATGGTGAGGGCGCGGCCCAGCCGATCCTCGCCACGCGTGCCGCCGCCTCGGGAAACCATCCATCCACCCAGCCACTCGCGGCGAGCGACTCGAGGCTCGGGGGTCCGCTTGCCCCCTCTGGCAACGGCGGGGGAACGCTCTTCACGAGGAGCAGATCGCCGCCATGGGCCGCGGCCACGACGGCGGCGAGCGAATCGCTCGTCACGCTCCACGCAGCAGGAATCCCCTCGCTTCGCGCCGCCTCGGCCGCCAGCCAGCCGGCCATGTCGAGCACGGCGTGTCGGTCGATCGGCCGCGTCACCAGCGGCAGGCCGAGCCTGGAGGCGACAAGCCGGGCCGTGATCCCCATGCCATCGATCGCCAACCGGTGGCTGAGCCGCGGATCGACCGGACGCGTCCGGTCGATGCTGCGGAGCCCCTCGACCACACTCCCTCCACCGACCACGATCGTTCGCGTTCCTCCAACAGCCCCGACGAAAGTCGGCCCGTCGAACAGGGACGCGGCCAGCTCGGGCCAGTCGGCTCGTTCGAGGAGGCTTCCGCCGAAGCGGACGACAAGCGGTGCGGCGGGGCCTGCCACGACTCCTCTATCCTCCGGCCCGCCCCGCAGGCCACCCTGGAAAAACCGGTCGGCGTTCCGTGACTTCATGGGAGCGCTCCGATCGCGACCAGCGCCAGGGCATGGGCCGGGGCGGCTCTCGAGATCGCCCCCCCGAGCCGTTCCTCGAGGCCGACCACCGGGACAGCAACGCCCGCCTCCTCGAGGGCCCGCGTGGCGAGCATCGTGCCGTGGCCGGAGAGGACGACCCGATCGGGGGCCCGCCCCGCTCGGGCGAGCACGCGGCGGATC
>JBIIQL010000181.1:0-6805 GCA_044342095.1 Pirellulales bacterium | reverse complement strand
AATCGGTGGAGTGGACTTCGAATCCTGCTGCGCTCGCCGGAAAGTCGGTGGGCTGGATGAGGGGACGCTCCACGATCGCTTTCCGGACGTGGTTCTCCAGAGGCTCACTCGTATGCGCTCGATCGCCGTGGCCAATCAGAAGGGGGGCGTCGGCAAGACGACCACCTCGGTGAACCTCGCCGTGGCCCTGGCCCGGGCGGGGCAGGACGTCTGCCTGGTCGACCTCGATCCGCAGGCCCATGCCACCCTCCATGCCGGGGTCCAGCCCGGCCTCCACCCGCTCTCCGCCTACGACGTCCTCGTCGGTGGCGCTTCGCTTGCCGAAGCCCGTGTCACGGCGGCGGATCGCCTTCATGTCATCCCCTCCCACATCGATCTCTCCGCCGTGGAGATGGCGCTCGCCAACCGCCCCGGACGCGAGGGAATCCTCCGACAGCGGATCGAAGCGGACGACGCCTGTCAGGGGAGGGGGGACGGCGTGCGCCACGACGCCATGATCATCGACTGTCCGCCGTCCCTCGGGCTTCTGTCGCTCAACGCGATGGCGAGCGTCGATGAGGTCCTGCTTCCACTCCAGCCCCACTTTCTCGCCCTCCACGGGCTCTCGAAGCTCCTGGAGACGATGGAACTCGTGGCTGACCGGGTCAATCCACGCCTCCGGCTCCTGGGGGTGGTGCTCTGCATGTACGAGTCGGCCACCCGGCTTGCCAACGAGGTGGCGCGCGATGTCGAAGGGTTTTTCGAATCGGGCCGCGACCGGCATCCGGCGTGGGCCAATGCCCGGGTGTTCCGCACGAGGATCCGTCGGAACATCCGCCTTGCCGAGGCGCCGAGCTTTGGCCAGTCGATCTTCGACTATGCCCCCGATTCCCACGGCGCCGAAGACTATGCCGCCCTCGCCGGCGAAGTGATTCAGGCGGCCGTCGACTGCCGGGATGTCCGCCGCGCCGCATGACGGCGGGCTGGAACGGACGCCGGGTTGGCAGCGGCAGACTGCCCCTCCTCGAGTCGCGCCCCGGGAAGAGCGATGTCGATGGCCGTCTCGTCAGGGATGCCCGGATGGAGTTCGGGGATCCACCAGTAATTCGAAGCACAAGGCTCGACACCGGCAAGAATCCCGGTTGTGTCAAAGTCTTCGGCCGACAGGAACATCGGGCCGAGGGCCTCGACGCCAGTCAGGGGCTTCGTGGATGCGATGGGATCGGTGGCGGGCATCGTGCAACAGCCCTCAGGCCTCGTGCGCTGCCGACGCTCGGCCCCTGGGGCTGACTGCGTCGCCGACGACGTGTCTTTCGGCAGGTGATTGGCGGGGAGGCCAGTTTCTGGACAACCCGCCCGGAACTTCGGCATGATGATCTGGGGATTCTAGGAAAGCAAGGAAATCTGTGCCGAATGGGCCGGTTGTCCGTGTTTTCGCCGGAAAAGTCAGGCTTTCCGTATCTTCGGGGGGATAATCAAAGAACGGGGGAACTCGACACATGGCTAGCCTGCCGCCGGCAGCGGATCACGCGCTCACGACCACGACCTCCGGTGCTCTGTGCACCGTGACCCGCCCCCACGCGCCGTGCGGGGAGGGTTGGGTGCGTGGGAGGGCCCCGCGCCGCATTCCAATCGCGTTCCTCGTCGCCGTTGCTGCCATGGCCGCCGCGAGTCAGGTTGCCTTGGCGGTGGAGCCGACCGGCTACCGGCGATTGGCGCCGGGGGTGCTCACGGTCATCCCGGCCGACCGCTCCGGGGACGACGCCCTTCTCCGCGCCGATCTTCCTGAGATCACCGAGGGGCTCGTTGATCTCGCCTGGGAGCCGAAGCAGGCGCCGATCGGATCGACGCTCGTCGAGCAGGGGCGCAACCGCGACTTCCCCCGCGACATCTGGTCGCTCGAGTTCGCCTTCAAGCCGCCGCGGCAGATCGACGTCGATGTGCCGAGTCGCGATTTCCGCATGCAGCGAAAGCGGGTGTGGTATCTCCTCTACCGGGTGAAGAACACCGGTGCCCGGCGAATCGTCATGGCGGACGGGGATGCCACCCGGCTCAGCAGCGAGACGGTGAAAAAGCCGGTCAGGTTCCTTCCGCACTTCGTCCTCGAGAGCGTCGAAGGGCTCTCCAAGCAGGAGGGGGCCCTGTCCTACCGCGCGTATCTTGATCGGGTCGTGCCGGGCGCCGTGGCTGCGATCCGAGAACGCGAAGACGCCCGGATCGATCTCCATGACAGCGCCCGGATGACGGAGCGCGACCTCGCCCCGGGAGAGGAGCGTTGGGGCGTTGCGGTGTGGGAGGATGTCGATCCGCGGATCGACTACTTCTCGATCTACGTCCGCGGTCTCACCAACGCGATCCGCTGGCGGACGCGGGCCGACGCCGCGTTTGCGGCCGACTCGGTGCCTGTGGCCGGCGAGGAGCATGCGCTCGAGAGCCTGCGACTCGACTTCTGGCGCCCCGGCGATGATTCCACCAGCCTCAACGAGGAGATGAGTGTCGGCCATGCCGGCATGTACGAGCGCCGGACGATCGGCAATCGTGTCCTCGAAGCCCTGGGGCGCGGTCGGCAGACCGCGTCGTCGCCCCGTGAAGGCCTCGAGCGCTTGGGACTCACCTGGGAAGAGATCCTCGATCCGCCGGCTGCCGTGAAGGCTGCCGGGGCGGTCGATCGTGATCTTCCGCCAAGCCTCGTGCCGCTCTCGAAGGTTGTCGCCGCCTTGGCCCGCCTCCAGCCCCCAGCGGCCCGTCCGGCGGCGATCGGAGCGCTGTTCGGCCAGGTTGGGCAGGAATGGTTCGAGGATCTCGTCCGCGGATTGTCGGCGCCGCTCGATGACGAGCGCGCCGCCCTCCGCCGCGGCATGCTCGATCGCTGCGGACTCTCGGAGGAGGATGTCGCGGCCAGGCCGCTGGAGTCGCTCGTCAAGGTCCTGGCGGCCCTCGAGGCGACGACCCCGGCTGCAACGCGCCGATCGGCTGCGGTGGCCTTGTTCGGCAGCGCCGCTGTGCGTCTGGACGCCCTCATCCACGAACTCGATCTCGCCCGGGCCAGAGTGGTGCTCGACGACATGGACTTCGACCGGCGCCCCGTCCTCTCAGGGGGGGCATTGACCGCCTACGACACGATGCTGACGGTCTTCGGCGCGGAAGCTGACCCCGAAAAGCGGGCCCGGATCGTGATCGGACTTTTGGGGGCGGAGGGCCCCTCTCTCCTCGCCGCCGCCACGGCCGTCCGCGAGGGCGTTGACCACGCCTGGGTTTTCCGGTACGAACAGTGATTCGAAATGGGAGTCCTGTCCCGTGGCCGACCCTCTCCTGAGGGGGTTTTCTTCGGTCGCTTGGGCCGATCCTGCCCGTTTCGGCTTCCCGTCGAATCCCATCTGCAGAACCCGCTTCGAGGTCGATCGTCATGGCACACAAAAAAGGTCAGGGGTCAAGTCGTAACGGTCGTGACTCCAACGCCCAGATGCGCGGCGTGAAGAAGTTCGCCGGCCAGCAGGTGCGTGCCGGAAACATTCTCGTCCGTCAGGTCGGCACCAAGTTCCATCCCGGGAAAAACGTGGGAATGGGCACCGACTACACCCTCTTCGCCCTCGTCGATGGCGTGGTCGCCTTCGACCGCGAGGGGCGTCGGGTCAACGTTCAGGCTTGATCGATCCCTTCCTTCCCCCTCGAGCCCGTGAGGGGCAGGCCAGACCGTGTTCGTTGACCGCGTCCATCTCGAGGTAGCGGCCGGCGACGGCGGACGAGGTAGCTCGAGCTTCCGTCGGGAGAAATATATCCCCCGCGGCGGTCCCGACGGTGGGGATGGTGGCAGTGGCGGCAGTGTGATCCTCCGCGCCCAGCCCGGGGTCGATTCGCTGGCGGCCTTGGCTCACCGGATGCAGTGGCGGGCCGAATCGGGCCAGTCTGGCGGCCCGCAGAACTGCAAGGGGCGTTCGGCCGCCGATCTTCTTCTCCCCGTTCCCCCGGGCACGATCGTCATCGACGAGGCCTCGGGGCTCGTGCTTCGGGATCTGGCCGCCCCTGGCGACGAACTTGTCGCTGCCAAGGGGGGCGCCGGTGGGTTCGGCAACGTCCACTTCAAGTCCTCGACGAACCGGGCTCCTCGGGAGACGACGCCCGGCGAGAAGGGGGAAGTCCGCCGGATTCTCCTCGAGCTCAAGGTGATCGCCGACGTCGGTCTCGTCGGCAAGCCCAACGCCGGAAAGAGCACGCTCCTCTCCCGTCTTTCCCGCGCCCGCCCCGAGATCGCCGACTACGCCTTCACGACGAAGACGCCGATGTTGGGGATCGTGTCGATCTCGCGCGACCGCAGTTTCGTGCTGGCCGACCTCCCCGGCCTCATCGAGGGGGCCCATGCCGGGCACGGACTCGGCCATGAGTTTCTCCGTCATGTCGAGCGGGCAGGGATCATCGTGCATGTCGTCGAACCGCAGCCGATGGACGGCTCCGATCCGCTGGCCAATTACCGGGCGATCCGCGAGGAACTGGTGCTCCACGACCCCCGGCTCGGGGAGCGACCGGAGATTCTCGTCGTCAGCAAGTCCGAGCTGCCCGCCGCGGTTGTGACCCGCGAGGCCCTCGAAGCGGCCACTGGCCGGCCCGTGATCGCCGTCAGTGCCGTCACCGGCGAGGGCCTCGATCGCCTGCTGGCCGCCGTGGTGCGGGAGATGGACAGTCCTCGGACCGATCCCGCGCCGTAGCCCCGAGCGTGGCGGCGGAACGCTGCCGCCGTCGGCCTGCTCCTCCCGGAGGACCGCCCGCATGCCCCTTCCCGACGACGCCGTGGGACTGTCTGGCCGACCTGTGGAGACGCTGCTCCTCGCCGATGTGGGCAACAGCCGGATCAAGCTCGCCGTGGTGGCCGACCGCGGCCTCGATGAGGGCGGGCGCCGGGTCGGCCTGCCGACGGTTCACCAGCGGCTGGAGATCGACAACCGCGGCCTCCGCACGAATCTCCTCCGTCAATGGCTCGCCGTCGCCGCCCCCGGGCCGGCGGTGATCCTCGTCGCGAGTGTTCACGACGCCGCGGCGGCGGTGCTCGAGATGGCGCTGGCCGAGGAATCGGCCACCGGCCGACGGCCGCTGCGGCAGCGGAGGGTCGGCTATGCCGATCTGCCCTTCCTGCCGGCGGTCACCGAACCGCACCGGGTTGGGATCGATCGCCTCGCGGCGGCCGCCGCCGCGGCAACGGGGAAGCCGCGCGGTGAGGGGGTGATCGTCGTCGACTGCGGTACAGCGGCGACGGTCGACCTCGTCGCCCCCGACGGTCGATTCCTCGGGGGAGCGATCCTCCCCGGGCCGACGCTCATGGCCCGGGCGTTGGCTCAAGGGACGAGCAAGCTCCCCGAAGTGCGGGCCCTCGAACATGCCGATCCTCCAGCGATGCCCGGTGGAAACACCCGCGAGGCGATCGCCGCCGGTATCGGCTGGGGCATGCGGGGGGCGATTGTCGAGCTCGTGGCCCGGTCGCGATTGGCCCTCGGCCCGTCGGCCCCGGTGTTCGTCACCGGAGGGTGGAGCCGGGCGATCCTCCCGGCCGTGCCCGGGGCGATCGAGATGCCCGACCTCGTGCTCTTGGGGATCGCGCTGGCGGCCGAACGAGCGCTCTCGCGCTGAAGCGCCCGACAATCGTCGGGGCGGGCAGTGGGAGCGCGGTGCGATTGCAGGTAGACTTCGTCGTTCCACGGCCTTTCCCCGTTCCAGCCCCTCCTGATCCCGCGACGTTCCATGGCGAAGTCCTCTGCTGATCCCTCCGCGGCTCCTCCGCTCGCTCCAGCCCTCGAGCGTGCCTTGGCCGCTGCGCGGATTGCCGAGGAGACCCGCGGCACCGACATCCGCATCCTCGACCTCCGCGGCGTGACGCCGATGTTCGATTACTTCGTCGTCGCCACAGGGACGAGCCGACGGCAGATCCACTCGATGGCCGACGAGATCGAGCAGGTCATGAAGCGGGAGTGGAACGACCGCAAGCGGGGCGGCGAGGGATATGAGGAAGGGCGGTGGATCGTCCTCGATTACGGCGACGTCGTGGTCCAGTTGTTCGACGCCGAGGCCCGTGATTACTGGGATCTCGAGCACCTCTGGAGCGAGGCCCGCCGTGTCCCCCTGCCGTCGGCGGGAGCCGCGACGTGATGGTGGACGACACTGCACGGTCTCTTGCGCCCGCCTCGGCTGGGACGTTCCGTGACCGGCTGCGGAACTGCTTCGCCGCGGCCTTCGAGCGTCTTGCCGCCGATGGGGTCGTGGCGATCGACGCCGCAGAGATCCCGGCGCTCTTGGAGCAGGTCCGGGAGACGGCCGACGCCAAGTTCGGGGACTATTCCGGCACCATGGCAATGGGGCTGGCGAAGAAGGCGGGAAAGAAGCCCCGCGACCTTGCCATCGAGATCGCCAGTCGCCTTGGCAACGCGCCTGGCTATGCCGATACCTTCGCCCCCCCCGGCGATCCCGTCGGCCCCGGATTCATCAATGTCCGGGTGCGCGACGAAGCCCTCGCCACGTCGATCTCGGCGGCCTTTCGCGACGAGCGCCTCGGGGTCCCCGCCGTTGCCGATCCCGACACGATCGTCATCGATTTCAGTTCGCCGAACGTCGCCAAGCCGATGCACGTCGGCCACATCCGCTCGACGGTCATCGGCGACGCGATCGCCCGGATCCTCGGCTTCCGCGGTCACGACACGATCACCGACAACCACCTCGGCGATTGGGGAACGCAGTTCGGGATGATCCTCTGGGGCTGGAAGCGATTTGGTGACGAGGGTGCCTTCGCCGCCGATCCCACCGGCGAACTGGGGCGGATCTACCGCACGGTCCGCAAACTCGC